>NZ_JBHXRU010000082.1:0-15167 GCF_042716255.1 Streptomyces sp. NPDC058662
ACTTCCGCGCCGTTCCGCAGCGCGTTGGCCTGACGACCGATGGGCATACCGCCCACCACCGTCGCCAGGCGCAGCTTCACCGCGCGGGCGTACGGGGTCAGCGCGTCGGTGACCTGCTGGGCGAGCTCGCGGGTGGGGACGAGGACGAGGGCGAGCGGCTGGCGGGGCTCGGCGAGCTGTCCGGCGGTGCGGGCCAGCATGGCGAGGCCGAAGGCGAGGGTCTTGCCGGAGCCGGTGCGCCCGCGGCCGAGGACGTCACGGCCCGCGAGGGAGTTCGGCAGGGTGGCGCCCTGGATCGGGAACGGGACGGTCACGCCCTGGGTGCCGAGCGCGGCCAGGAGTCCGGCCGGCATGTCGAGGTCGGCGAAGGCCTCGACCGCGGGCAGCGCGGGGGTGATCGTCTTCGGCAGGGCGAACTCGCCCTGGATCGCGGCGGGCCGACGGCCGTAGCCGGACCGGCCGGAGCCGCCCGAGCGGCCGGCGGAGGAGCCGTAGCCGGAACCCGTGCCGGAGCTGCCGTAGCTGGAGCCGCCGTAGCCGGAGCCGGAGCGGCTGCTCCGGCCGTAGCCGCCGGAGCCGGCGGAGCCGCCGGTACGGGTGCGGGACGTGCGGTCGTTCGTACGGGTGGTGCGGTTCATGCGGAACCTTCCTCGATGCGGCACGTATCGAGGAATTCCCGTCGGCAACCGACAGGGCATTCCGAGAACGAGCCGAAGAAAAGACGGGCAGACGCGTGCCGGGCCGAAAGGGCCGGCCGGTCCGCCGTGGAGAGGTGTGCGTCGCGGCGCGCGCCGCGGAGCCGGAGAACGGCGGGCGGTACGCGGTCGGCGCGGGGGCGGGGCGGCGCCATGGAATCCAGGGCCGCCCGGCCGGACAGAGCGGGCCGGCGGTGGACGCCGTCACCCGCCGCTCACGCGGACCGTCGACACCGACGGGCGCGTGCGGGGGAAAAGCAACGAGCTGGGGCCCGCACCCCAAGGTGCGGGCCCCAGCTACGTAGACGCGTCAGCGTCAGGCGGGAACGATGTTCTCGGCCTGCGGGCCCTTCTGGCCCTGCGTGACGTCGAAGGTAACCTTCTGGCCTTCCTGAAGCTCACGGAAGCCGGAAGCGGCGATGTTCGAGTAGTGGGCGAACACGTCAGCGCCGCCACCCTCCTGCTCGATGAAGCCGAAGCCCTTTTCCGCGTTGAACCACTTCACGGTGCCAGATGCCATATGAATTCTCCTTTGGGGCTGTGCCCGGGTTCGCACTGTGCGCACCCGGCGTCGCCGTAATGATTGCCCCGTCCGGAAAATGCACCGGAAATAGCAAAGTGCGCCCGCCGAGAATCCGGTGAGAGCACTTGTAAGTTTTTGGGAACCACAACTGCAACGAGATCCACACTAGCACAGCGCGGCCGGACCGGCGTGGAGATTCGCCGCCCGGGGTGTCGGCCAGTGGAATCTCCCGGGGGCTCCGGCGGAATTCTGTCCTTGCAGTAACAGATATCCGTCATCGGAAGTCATATAAACGCTGCCGAGGCCTCAGGCGGAGCGCCGCCCGCGCATCTCCTCGTTCAGCCGCTGGGCCTCCTCCAGCTGGTCCTCCAGCGCGATGATCCGGCAGGCCGCCTCCAGCGGCGTGCCGCCGTCGACGAGCTCACGGGCGCGAGCGGCGACGCGCAACTGGTAGCGGGAGTACCGCCGGTGGCCGCCGGCGGAGCGGAGCGGGGTGATCAGACGGGCTTCGCCGACGGCCCGCAGGAAGGCGGGCGTGGTGCCGAGCATTTCGGCGGCCCTGCCCATCGTGTAGGCGGGGTAGTCGTCGTCGTCGAGGCTGCCGGCGAGCGGGGACTTCTCAGGGGTCACGAGGAGACGCTAACCCGAGGGGGAGACCATGTCTACTCCAGCCATGACAGATATTCTCCTCGATAAGGCCTCGAAGTTCTGTTCCAGCCGCGGTCCTGCGTCGCCCCGCAGTACTCCTTTCGGCCCTGAGTCAGGCCGGAACCATTCCCCCCGGCGTATTCCCCGGCGGAATTCGACGCGCCCGGTCCGATGCGCCTCCGAGGCCCCCTGGGGCGTCTAAGCGCTCACCCGCACGAGCGCGAGGGTGATGTTGTCGGGCCCCCCGGCCTGGATGGCGGCCTTCCACAGTTCGTACGCGGCCCGGCCGTCGTCGTACTCCCGCAGCAGGGCCTCGATCACCTCGTCGGGCACGGGGTCGGTCAGCCCGTCGCTGCACACGAGGTAGCGGTCGTCCCCGATCAGCGGCCGGGCCGACAGGTGGGGGGTGACGGCCTTGTACGAGCGGCTGCCGCCGAGGGTCTGCGTGACGGCCGACGTGGTGCGCCGGCCGGGCTCCGGCAGGGGGCTGTCGTCCACGCTCACCTGGCGCAGTCCCTCCTTGGGCGCGTGGAAGACCTTGCTGTCGCCCACGTTGAACGCCACCAGCGAGTTCCCGCGGACGAGGGCGCCGGCGACCGTGGTCCCCATGCCGGTCAGCTCCGGACGCCCGGCGGAGGCCGAGTACACCGCCTCGTTGCAGCGGTCCAGGGCCTCCCCGAGCGCGGCCTCGCCGTCGAGGGAGGGCCCGAGGGCGGAGAGCCGACGGACCACCAGCTCGCTGGCCACCTCGCCGGCGGGGTGGCCGCCGAGCCCGTCGGCGACGGCGACGAGGAGCGGCCTGCCGAGGGGGAACAGGAGCGTCTGGGGGCTGAGGGTCACGGTGCCGCACAGCGTCCACGGTCCGATGACCAGGCTGTCCTCGTTGCGCTCGCGGACCAGCCCGATGTGGCTCAGTGCGGTCACCGCTATGTACGCCACCACGCCGTCCCGCCTCTCACCAGGGGGTGCGCGCTCCGTGTCCCGCTCCCCATTGTCGCGCGGTCCGGGCCGTCCGCCCGGGGGCGCGGCGGGCGGGGCGCGGGGCGCGGACGAGCGCCTACCCGGGATCCCCCGCCCGCGCGGCGGGCGCGGCCGGCGCGGCCGGTACCGCCGGTTTCGCGGGCCACTCGGGCAGCAGCTCGGAGACCACGAACGCGACCACCACCGCGATGATCACGACGGGGATCATCGCGGAGGTCCCCAGCACCAGGACGACGAGCACCACGCTGCTCACCGGCAGCCGCAGCGCCGTGACGGCGGCGGCCGCCATGCCCGCCGCCATCGCGGGAACGACGCCCAGGCCCGGCAGCGGCGCCAGCACGAGGCCCGCCGCGGCGCCCAGGCACAGCGCCGGGAACACCGGGCCGCCCCGCAGGGCGGCGAGGCACAGCGTGTACGCGACGCCCTTGAACAGGACGAGCGCGATCAGCGCGCCGATGCCCCAGGCCTCGGGACGGGACGCGAGGTCGGCCAGCGTGGCCTGACCCGACAGGGCGACGTTCGCGGTGGACCGGCCGGTGGTCAGCGCGTACAGCACGCAGCAGATCGCGGCCCCCAGCGCGCACAGGACGGTCCGGCCCAGCGGGCGGCGCGCCACGTGCGCGGCGATCGCGCGGGCCGCCGCGAGGAAGGGGTGCATGCAGAGGGCGACCGCCGCGGCGACCACCAGCGTCCAGCCCACGTCGGGGGCGTCCAGGCGGGGGAGGGGCTGGTCGAAGGGGACGGAGAGGCTGCCGGTGCCCAGCCCGGTCCAGTGGCCGAGGCCGGTGAACACCAGGGAGCCGATCCCGCTGGCGAGCAGGGCGGGGAGCACGACGGCGAACAGCCGCGGTCCGCCCACCCCCGCCACCTCGATGAGGAGCACCGCGGCGATCAGCGGGTTGCCGAAGATGGCGGAGATGGCGGCGGCCGATCCCGCCGCTCCCAGCAGCGCGGCGGTGTGAGGCGTCGCGGGCATCCGCGCGAGGTTGCGGAACACCAGGGCCAGGCAGCCGCCCAGGGCGATCAGGGGGCCCTCCGGGCCCAGGACGGCGCCGAGCGGCAGAGCGACCAGGGCAGCGAGCAGGACTCCGGGCAGCGCGTTCGCCGAGAAGCCCCCGACGGAGACGCCGCCGGCGGGTACGTGGCCGCCCTTGCCGGGCAGGTGGGTGACGATCAGGCCGACCAGGGTGCCGGCGACGAGGAGCAGGGGGAGCGGCCACCACCAGGGCGGGGTGTCCCGGCCGAGGGCCTCGGGGAGGTCCGTCCACAGCGCGTGCTCCAACTGGTGGAGTGCGACGAGGAACCAGAAGGCGGCGAGGGACACCGGGATGCCCACGAGGGCGGAGAGGCCCAGCGAGGTGAGGTAGCCGGGGCTGCGGACCATGTGCCGCAGGAGCTCCGGCTCCTGCGGAGTCACCCTCTCGGCGGATGGTTCGGACGGCGACGACTGCGACTGCGCCATGGCTCACTTCCTTTCCGCTTCCTCGATGATCCGCCCGGGCGGCGATCTCCGCCGCCGGAGCCGCCGCGGCTCAGGGACCGCCGTCCGGGTCCGCGGGCGCCTCCCCCCGCCTGCGCAGCCCGACCCGGACCGCGCCGAAGAGGACCTTGGCGACCACTCCCACCACGATCAGGTCGGCGATCATCTGCCCCGTGGTCAGCGCGCGGGCGGCCTGGGTGGTGGCCGCGATGTCCCCGAAGCCGACGGTCGCGAACACCGTCACCGTGAAGTACAGCGAGTCCGTCCGGCTCAGCGGCTCCGTGAAGGACTCCGGCAGCTGCGCGGAGAGCAGGAAGTACGCCGAGGCGAACAGCACCAGGAACAGCGGTACGGCGGTGGCCAGCGCCTCCATGGCGCGCAGCCGCGGGTGCCGGGAGTTGGCGATGCGGGAGACCTGCCAGGCGACCAGCCCGCCGAAGAGCAGCAGGCCGAGCGCCAGGCACAGGAGGGTGAGGGCGCCGAAGCCGCTGTCCAGGGGGGCCACGTAGAAGAGCGCGGTGAGTACCGCGGCCGAGGCCGCGGAGCGCAGCGCATGGCCGACCGGCACCAGGAGGCGGCGGCGGCGCGGCGCCGCGTTGCGGGGCATGGCTCCAGGAGACCGGCCCCGCTCCTGTTCCGCGACCCGAGCGGGCGCCGGGTGTCCGCGGCGGGCGGCCGGGCGCCGGTCGGCGGGGGAGCGGCGGACGGTCAGCCGGCGGTGTAGGGCGTCCAGGTGAGCGGATAGGTGTCGCCGCCCGTGCGCTCCACCCACTGGAGCCGTTCCCGGACGACGGGGCGGCGGTCCTCGGGGGCCCGTTCGAGGAGGCCGGCCAGGAGGTCCCGCAGCCGGCGCAGCGCCATCGGCGAGCCGGCGGCCGCGACGGCGAGGTCGTCGACGGTCGTGCGCACGTACCGGTCCCAGTCCGGGACGGGGAGGGTCACCCGCAGCCGGCCGGTCCCGTCGGCGAAACGGCCGATGTCCAGGTCCCGGCCGGCGAGGCGCGTCAGCAGGTCCTCCAGGCGGTCCAGGCTCTCCACCGCGGTCGCCGGGTCGTTGACGGCCGCGGACAGGGCGCGCAGCGCGATGTCGACGAGCAGCCGGAACGGCAGCTCGGGATCCTGGTCGAAGGTGCGCTCGACGCCGGTGACCAGGGCCCGGTGCAGGACCCGGTCGGGGAGCGCGCCGCCCGTCACACCGGCCAGGGCCGTGCCGTGGGTGAGGGTGCGCCCGGGGGCGGCGCGGAAGGCGATCGCGCAGTCCCGGGCGGTGGCCGCCCGGACCAGCGTGGCCACGTCGACCTGCTGGAGCACGGCGGCCGGCCCCGACCAGTGGACGGCGGTGGCGGCCCCGGCGGGGCTCCGGCCGGCGTCCGCGGCGGCCGGGGCGGGGGACCGGCCCGGCTCGTACGGCCGCTCGTACAGGGCGTCGAACAGGGCGTGCGCGCCGGTGGCGATCGCGGTCAGCGAGTGCCCGAGCTGGATCGACACGAACGCCTTCGTCTGCAGCGTCCTCATGAACGCGAGGGCGATCAGGGCGAGCAGCATGGCCACGCACGGGACGGCCACCGACACCTCCTCGCGGGCGCCGATGGCCAGTCCCGCGCTGACGCAGAAGACGAACACGCCGAGGGTGAAGGCGAAGGCGCGCCAGACGATGGGCTCCTCGCGGAAGAGGCCGAGGCGGGGGGTGAAGGAGGTGGCGGAGAACTGCACGACGAGGAACAGCATCGAGTAGATGATGCTCACCAGGCTGATCACGCCGAAGCCGATGGTGAACAGCAGGCTCGCCACCCGCCCGGCCTCCACCTGCGGCCCCGCGGAGAGGGAGGGGGCCAGCAGTCCCAGCACCAGTCCGAGGACGGAGCACAGGAGCTGGGCCAGGTCCCGGCGCATCGCGCGCGTCGGCTGGTGGAACATTGCGCCTCCCTCACGAACGGCTCCGGTCCGGGTGCGCAGGGCGCGGGCCCGCGGAGCGATGCAATCACGGGAGTGACGGGACCGGGCGGCGAAATGCCGGGTATGAGTCATTTCGCATTCCGCGTGGAAGGGTGGCCACCGACGTCGGAAACCGCCCCCGTGAGGAGTGCACGTGCCCGAACCGGAGGCCGGGACGCCGCGCCGGATCACCGTCCCCCGCTGGATGCGCAGGTACACCCCGCTGTTGGGCCGGGTGCTCGAACAGCTCGCCTCCGTCAAGGTCCTGGACTGCGCGTTCCGCCTGGCCGCCCAGGCCTT
Organism: Streptomyces sp. NPDC058662; assembly: GCF_042716255.1. Classification (NCBI taxonomy): domain Bacteria; kingdom Bacillati; phylum Actinomycetota; class Actinomycetes; order Kitasatosporales; family Streptomycetaceae; genus Streptomyces; species Streptomyces sp. NPDC058662. The sequence goes on from NZ_JBHXRU010000082.1 coordinate 6,563, forward strand.
CCTCGGCGCGGTCCCGGCTCTCTTCGTCCTCGCCGCCCTCGCTCCCGACTGGCTCCAGGAGCAGCTCGTCCATTCCCTCCGTACGACGCTGGGGCTCCAGAACGCGGCTCTGGACCAGGTGCGGTCCGTGTACTCCGCCACCGACGCGACGGCCACCGTCAGTACCGGCGGAGTGGGGATCGTCGTGACCCTGCTGTCGGCGACCGCGTGCAGCCGGGCCCTGCAGATGACCTGCGAGCGCTCCTGGCACCTGCCCAAGGCCGGAGCCCGGCTCGCGGCCTGGCGCTGGCTGGCCTGGATCTGCGTCTGGCTGACCGCGTTGCTGTTCCAGGGGCCGGTGCAGACCGCGTTCGGCGCCGGCCGGCTCGGCGGCTTCCTGCTCGCCGTGGTCAGCGGCACGCTCCTGTGGTGGTGGACCCAGCACCTGCTGCTCGGCGGCCGGATCGCGTGGCTGCCGCTGCTGCCGGGCGCGCTGCTGGCGGGGGTGGGCGAGCAGGTGCTGACGCTGGGGTCGCGTATCTACATGCCCGGCGCCGTGGAGCGCAGCATGCGCGAGTTCGGCGGCCTGGGGTCGGTCTTCGTGCTGATGTCCTGGCTGGTCGCGCTGTTCGTCGTCATCGCGGTCGCCATCGCCGTCGGTTACGTGGCCGCCCGCGAGCCCCCGCTCGCGCGCCGGCTCGGTACTCCGCCCGGCGCCGCGGCGGCGGGGGGTACGGCGGGAGGGGGCACAGGGGGAGGGGCGCCGGCCTGAGGGGCCGGGGGCCGCAGGCCGTTGCGGCGCGGGTCCGGGCGGCTGTCAGGGGCCGGGGCGTCCCGGCCGGTCCGCGGCGCCGTCATCCCTGGGCCAGTCCCCCTCGGGGCCGTCACCGCCGGGCGCGTCGCCCCTGAATCCGTCGCTCCGGGGGCCGGTGCCCTTCGGTCCGGCGCCCACCGGTCCGGCGCCCACCGGTCCGGTGCCGACTGGCCCGGTACCCACCGGTCCGGTGCCCACGCGCCCGCCGGCCGCCAGCAGTGCGATGACGGCGAGCACCGCCAGCAGGATCAGTACCAGCAGCAGCACGGTCAGCACCGTCGGGTGGTTCCACAGGGCGAACCCGAGCGCGAGGAGGACCACCGCTCCCGCCGTGAGCGCCCGCCGGTGGGCCTCCACCCAGGTACCGGCCCGCCCGGTGCGGACGCCGTGGGCGGCGGACCGGCGGGCCGCGGAGTCGGCGGCGCGCTCCGCCGCACCGCGCACACCGCGCGGCAGCCGGCCGGCGCCGGACAGGTAGGCGCCGAGCGCCACCACGACGCCGAGGACCAGCGCGGTGCGGACGCTGACCCGCAGGAAGCGCACCAGGGTGTCGAAGACGGCCGCCGCGGCCGCCGGGGACTGCACCTGGGTAGGGAGGTGGTCGAGGTAGTAGCGGCGGGCCAGGACCAGTCCGAGGGCCAGCAGCAGGCAGGCGGCGGCGGCGCAGAGCGCCGTGGTCACCAGGGCCCGGCGCCGGCGCCGGGCGAGCAGCACCCCGGCCGCTCCGAGCACCACCGTGAGGACGGGCAGCCAGTTGCCGACGGCGTCGAGGAGCCGGACCCCGCCTCGGATCTTCCCCAGCGCGTCGGACTGGAAGAGCACCATCTGCTTGTCGACCTCGGGGATCTTCGCGGCCGGGGCGATGCCGGCGTCCACCAGCTCCTCCTTGACCCGCTCCACGGCGGTGCCGACATCGAGGGTGACGGTGCCCCCGCCGACCCCGACCGCGCCGCGGCCCTCGCCGGTCAGCGCGTGCACCACGGCGGTGTGGGCGGCGCGGTTGGCGCCGGTCCAGACGGCCTCGAAGCGGTCGCTCTCGACGAAGCGGGTCGCGACCGCCGAGACCGCCCGGTCGGCGGCGGAGTCCAGCTGGGGACCCAGCGCCTTCACCGCCGTACCGACGCGCGGCGGCAGGCCCTGGCTTTCGAGCCACGCCGCCAGGTCCGCCGTGACCCGGGCGCCGTCGACCCGTACGTCGGCCGCTTCGGCGATCCGGCGTACGGCGGCCTGCTCGATCGCCGGCTCGGAGGCGAGCGGGGAGACCGTGGACACGTACCGGTCGGTGTCCAGGACGATGTCGTGCACCCAGACCGTGATCAGGGAGAGCGGTACGAGGAGGCACGTCAGCGTGATCAGCACCGCGGACACGGCGCTGCGCGCGACGCGTCCGGCCCGCCCCGGGGCGGGAGCGGGGGGCGGCGGCTCGGAAGGCGTGTTCATGGTGCTCCCGGGATGCGCTGGGTGGTGGGGCCTCCCGGCCATTGGATACGCGCCGCCGAGGGGCCGCACGCCCTGTTGGGCTACCCGGGCGCGCCGCCGCGCCGGGGGGCGCGGCCGGCCACCGGTCCGGTACGCGCGGCCGACGGCCGGTCCGGTGACCGGGCCGCCCGCCGCCGCCCGTCCGGCCGCGGCGGCGGTTACGGCACCCGGCTGAACGAGCGCCGGTACGAGCGCGGCGGGACCCCCCGGCGGCGTACGAACTGGGCCCGCAGGACGGCCGCGCTCCCGTAGCCGACCCGCCGCGCGACCTCCTCGACCGGCAGGTCGGTGGTCTCCAGGAGCTCCTCGGCGCGACTGAGGCGCAGGCCGAGCAGCCAGGCGTGCGGGGTGGTGCCGGTGGCGGCGCCGAACCGGCGGGCGAAGGAGCGCCTGCTCATCAGCGCCCGCCGGGCCAACTCCGCGACGGGCAGCGGCTCGTGGAGGTTCTTCCCGGCCCAGGCGAGCACCTCGGCGAGCTTCTCGTCGCGGCAGTCCTCGGGGACGGGGGTGGTCAGGTACTGGGCCTGGCCGCCGTCGCGGTGGGAGGGCAGGACCAGGTCGCGCGCGATGGCGTTGGCCGCGGCCGCGCCGTACTCCCGGCGCAGCAGGTGCAGGCACAGGTCGAAGCCGGCGGCGGCGCCCGCGCCGGTGATGACGCTGCCCTCGTCGATGTAGAGGGCGTCGGGCTCGACGGTGACATCCGGGTGGCGGTCGGCGAGCAGGGCGGCGAACCGCCAGTGGGTGGTGGCCCGGCGGCCGTCGAGCAGCCCGGCCGCGGCGAGCGCGAAGGCGCCGACGCAGTGCGCCGCGACCAGGGCGCCGCGCTCGTGCGCGGCGGTCAGGGCGTCGAGCACGGGAGGCTCGGGCGGCGTACGGAAGTCCGCCCAGGGCAGGGCGATCACCAGGTCGGCGGCGGCCAGCCGGTCCAGGCCGTGCCCGACCACGAGGGGGAGTCCGACGTCGGTGCGGACCTCGCCCGGGCGGTCGGTGCACAGGGCGAAATCGAAACCGGGCAGGTCCTGGCCGCGGCTGTCGAACACCTCGGAGACGATGCCGGCGCCGAGCATCCCCACCCCGGGAGGGGCGTAGGCGGCGACGGTCACGAACGGCTGCGGTGGCGGCGACGCATGCGGCTGCGGCTGTGGCTGCGGCTGTGGCGGTGGCGGCATGCGCGGAGTGTGGCACGATTCCCGCGATGGGTGGCAGCACGGCCACTCGTCCCGTCCGCGCTGCCGCACGAGAGTGGGGGCATGACAGACGCCCCGCTCGGCCGCAGCGCCGTGTACACGATCCTGACCACCGGATACACCCTCTCCACCGGCCCCGGCGTCGCCGCCACGGTCTCGTACGTCTCCGACGGCGAGCACCACGTGATCGTGGATCCGGGCATGGTGGCCGGCCGGGACCGGATCCTGGGCCCGCTCGCCGAACTGGGCCTCGGCCCCGAGGACATCACCGACGTGGTGCTGAGCCACCACCACCCGGACAACACCATGAACGTCGGGCTCTTCGGCCGGGCCCGGGTCCACGACCACCACGCCGTGTACCGGGACGACCAGTGGACCGACCGGGACGCCGAGGGCCATGAACTCACCCCGTCCCTGCGCCTGATCCGCACCCCGGGGCACAGCCCGCAGGACATCACCCTGCTGGCCGGCACCGGTGCCGGTGTCGTGGCCTTCGCGGGCGACCTGTGGTGGCGGCCCGACGGCCCGGTGGCGGACCCGGTGGCACCGGACCACGACGTACTGCTCGCCTCGCGGCTGCGGGTACTGGCCGCCGCGGACGTGATCGTGCCCGGCCACGGCCCGGCCTTCCCGGCCGACGCCTCCGCACCGCGCTGACGGGTCTCACCCGGAGGTCGAGGGCGGGCGGCGGTCGGTCGCGGGCGTGAAGATGCGGTCCAGGTGGTGGTGCAGCACGGCGACGGCCGACTCCGGCCCCCGCTGGCCCACGAGGATGCTCGTACCCATGGTCGCCGCCATGGCGAGCAGGCTGACCGCCTCCGTGCGCGCGTCGACGCCGGGATCCGCCAGACCGGAGGCCTGGGCCCCCTCGATCAGGCCGGTCACGGCGTTTTCGGCGGCGTCGGGGTTGTCGATGAACGGCTGGGCGGCCAGCGCCTCGTCGGTCACGGACAGGATCGAGTAGGAGGTGTAGAGGAGGTGGAAGGTGCGGCTCTCCTCGTCGGTGGGCAAGGAGGCCAGCAGCAGCGCCTCGATGGTGGCCCGCGGCCCGGGAACCGGACCGGCGGCGGCGAGGCGGGCGCCGACGCGCGCCGTGAAGCGGTCGGTCAGGTGCTGGAGGCCGTAGAAGAGCAGCTTCTCCTTGGTCTGGAAGTAGTACTGGACCAGGCGCAGCGACACCCCCGCCTCGGCCGCGACGTCGCGCATCCCGACCGCGTGCAGTCCGCGCCGTCCGGCGACGCGGATGAGCGCCTCGGCGATCTGGGTGCGGCGTTCCTCGTGGTCCACGCGCTTGGGCATCCGCGATGTCTCCGGCTGTTCGGGGGTGGGGTGGGGGGCTTCATGGTACCGCCGTATCAACATCATGGTACGGTCGTATCACGAAGAACGACTCCTCCGGAGGTGGCCCGTGCCCGAGAACAAGCCCCGCGCCCGACGCGACGTGGGTCGCTACGTCAACGAGACGCTGCGAGAGCGCTACTTCGCCGCCTGCGACGTGCTCTACGCGATGGGCGCCCCCCTCCGCTCCGAGACGGACGTCGAGACGAGCTTCGGCACCACGCACGTCTACCGGTACGGCCCCGCCGACCCCGCCGCCGAGGACCGCACCCCCGTCGTGCTGATCCACGGTTCCGGCGGCTGCTCCGCGCAGTGGTACCCCAACACCCGCGCGCTCAGCGCCGATCGGCCCGTCTACGCCCTCGACACCCCGGGCGACCCCGGACGCAGCGTGCAGCGCGAGCCGATGTGGCAGCCCGAGCGCGCGGCGCAGTGGATGGACGAAGCCCTCGACGCGCTCGGCCTCGACCGGGTGCACCTCGTCGGCTCCTCCTACGGCGGCTGGCTCGTCATCAACCAGGCGCACCTGCGCCCCGGCCGGCTCGCCTCCGTCACCGCCCTCGACCCGGGCGGTCTGGAGAAGGTGGGCCTGCGCTTTTTCGTGTGGATCTTCGCCAGCCTCTTCGCGACGTTCGCCCCCAAGGCGCTGCGCCCGCGGCTCGCCTCCTGGTTGGAGCAGCCCGTGCTCGTCGTCCCCGAGCTCCGTGCCTGGATCCAGGCGGGCGTCCGCGCTTTCCGGATCCGCCGCCCGGCCCCGCTGCCTCTGTCCGACGCCGAACTGGGCTCCATCCGGACCCCGTTCTACCTGATCATGGGCAAGCGGAGTCTGCTCGTACACCCGCGGCGGCAGCTGGAGCGCGTACCGCGACTGGTCCCCGGGGCCCGCGCCGAGATCATCGCCGCGACCGGCCACGGACCCCAACTCGACCACCCGGACCTGGTCAACGCCCGGATGCGGAGCTTCATGGACGACGTCGACTCCCCCGCCCCCAGCCCGCGCCGCGCCGCCGCGGACGCCTGACGTACGGGCCCGGGCCGCTGCCCCGCGTCGGCTCGGGGCGGTCGCGGGGGCGGCCCGGCTCTCGCGGACGCGGCGCGGGGGCCGGGACCGGGGCGCGGCGGGTGCCGGGCTCGGAGGCTCAGGCGGCCGGCGCCTTGGTGAAGGTGGAGATGGTCAGGCCCGAGTCGAAGGCGCGCGTCCCGGCCGGGACGAAGTTCGTCGGCACGAAGGGCCCGTCGAACAGGGGGATACCGCCGCCGAGGACGATGGAGTGCCGCTTGATGATCAGCTCGTCGATCTCGTCGAGCAGGGCGGACGCCAGCTTCCCGCCGCCGCACAGCCAGATGTCCATGCCGTCCTGCTGCTTCAGCTCGCGCACGAGGGCGACGGGATCGCTGACGACGGTCACCGCCGGATCGGGGCTGACGAGCGTGCGGGAGACGACGTACTGCCGCAGGTGCGCGTACGGGCTGGTGAGCCCCGCCTTCAGGCCGGGGTCATACGTCGCGCGGCCCATGATCACCGTGTCGAAGCGCTGGGCGGCCCTGTCGGCGACGCCGAACGGCTCGCGGGCGGGCGTGGGCATGGTCTCGGGGAAGTCCGCCAGGATCGCGGCGGCTTCCTCGCCCTCGAAGGGGAGGAAGTCGTACTGGCCCTCGGGGCCGGCGATGTAGCCGTCGAGGGTGACGGCGATGTAGTAGGTGAGCTTGCGCACGGGCGGCTCGCTTTCCTCGGGAGGGGAATGGCCGGCGAAGGTGATTCCGGCTCAGATCCGCGATTCTGCGGGACGCGGGGGGTCTTGCCGCAAGCCCCCCACCGCGCTATATCTTGATCATGGAAAGAGCGGGATCCCCCTCTCTCCCCCTCCTCTGTCCCAGCGGACCCGCACCGGCCCGCCGACCACGACAGGCACGCGGACCTCAGGCAGAGGACGCTACGGCGGCAGCGGACGACTCGGCGGCGCGGCGGTACTCGGTGTTGATGCGCTGGGCCTCTTCGAGCTGGTCTTCGAGGATGACGATGCGGCAGGCGGCCTCGATGGGGGTGCCCTGGTCGACGAGTTCGCGGGCGCGGGCGGCGATGCGCAGCTGGTAGCGGGAGTAGCGGCGGTGGCCGCCGGCGGAGCGCAGCGGGGTGATCAGGCGGGCTTCGCCGATGGCGCGCAGGAAGCCCTGGGTGGTGCCGAGCATCTCGGCGGCCCGGCCCATCGTGTAGGCGGGGTAGTCGTCGTCGTCGAGACGGCCGAACGAGTCGTCCGCTGTCATCGCACCTCTCTCATGGGAACGCATGGAGGGGCCCTGGTGCCGTACGGCACCAGGGCCCCGAAGGAACTACTACACCATCTGTCGGCCCTGGTAATGCGCCGACCCTGTGTTTCCGCCGACCCGACCGTGCTGCTGCCGGGGGTGCGGGGATCGCGGTTGCTTGACCGGAGACCACCTCACTATCGATGTCCTGCGGTACCCGGGCTCAGACTTCCGCCCGGGCGATCCTGATGGCGCTCGGCTCCTCCGTTCTTTCCCTCAGTGATCAACTACTGGTGAAACGGGTACTGCGAACTGCTGGTGATGCGAACTGCCGATACTGCTTACTGCGGGTAATGCGTACTGCTGGATACTGCGAACTGCGGGTGATGCTGGTACTGCTCCACTGCGTACTGCTGGTGATACGGATACTGCGGCACTGCGGTACTGCTCGTGGCCTGTGAAAGCGCCACGCTCTCCGGCAGCCAGCCCCGTCGCCCATCCTGCGTCTGCTCTGGCTTAGAACCCCACTGCCGAACTTCCCGGTGCGCGCGTCCGCAGCCGACGCCTTCACCGAGGTGCTGCTCACTGACTTCACTGCTGAGTCCTGCGAACCGCGGTACCACTGACGGCGGCCCCTGATCACTGCGGGCCACCCGGTCCGGTCGTCAGTCCCGTCGCCGTCCTTCACACACCTGGCTTCGACACTCCACCACCGCACCGTCCTACGCACTGCAACTACCGGTACTGCGGGTACTACTGGTACTGCTCGCCCGGCAGTTCATCTCTGCCGGGCCCTGCTGTCTCTCTGGGCTACGAGAGAAACCATAGCCAGGCCGCCGCGCAATGTCTACTCCAGCCGCCATAGATTTTCAGGCGTGCCGAACGGAGCTAGACCGTCGTGGTCGGCGTGGGGATACAGAGCGGTTCCTTCGCGGGCCAGCCGCTCGGGCGCACGGTTCCCGCCGAACGGCGTGCCGTCCGCGCGCCCACCCGTACGGGCCATGACCGTCCTGCCGTGCCCGGAGGCACGGCCGCTGGAGCGGGCGCGACGGCCGGTGAATAGAATCCGTTCCCATGTCGAAGCCTGACGAGCTGCTCGTTGACGTCGCCACCATGGTGGAGTCCGGACAGAGCAATCAGATGTCCCTGACCGTGGTCGTCGGCGGTGCTGTCATCACCGGCCGGCTTGCTCCCGAAGCCGTGTGGAGGCAGCGGGTGTCGGAGGTGCTGACGGACTCGGCCCGCCTGGGTGAGTTCGCCGCCATCTTCACCGCCGCCACCCGCGCGGAGGGGCCGCCCACCCATCTGCACTTCCATGTGGCCCGCATCCTCCAGGGCACGGTGGGGATCCCTGAGACGGGTGGGATGTACCGCGTCTCGATCGCGGAGGTCAGCGCCTGGACGATGGGCGACTTCAGCTACTCCGATCACTGATCCCCTGATCCACCCGCCGCGTAGAAACCCATGAGGACGCGAGAGGGGCCCGCCCGCCCCGGGCCGGCGGGGGCGGGGCAAAAAACAATAAGCCCGAACGGGGTGGGGCCCGCCCCGCCCCCCGCGC
>NZ_JBHXRU010000082.1:15177-29023 GCF_042716255.1 Streptomyces sp. NPDC058662
GCGCTGAGGCGCCCGCTCCCGGGCCGCGGGGGGGCCCCCCCCCGCCCGGGGGGGGGGCCCCCCGCCCCGGGGCCCCCGACCACCCCCCCGGGGGCCCCCCCCGCCCCGGGCGGGGGGGCCCCTCTTCACTACTCTCTTCGCCCTACGGGTGTCGCCCGAGCCGGACCGTCGCTCGGACGGCCGCCGGGACGCCGGTCATCGCGATGCGACGGCGGGCGAAGGGGGTCTCACAGGCCGCACATCGTCGGCGGAAATAGACGAGATCCGGCCGCGAAACGGGCGGAATGAAATGCGGGAAAATGCGCCCCACGAAAAAGGGGTCCCGTCCGGCGGATCTGTACGGCCGGAAATCGAGCCGACGTTCGGGACGGGCTGCACCTCATATGGCGCCTTACAAAAAAATGTGCAGCTGGGGCCCGCACCCCGAAGGATGCGGGCCCCAGCTGCACACGGTACGCGTGGGCGTCAGGCGGGGACGATGTTCTCGGCCGTCAGACCCTTCTGGCCCTGCGCGATGTCAAAGGTGACCTTCTGGCCTTCCAGCAGTTCGCGGAAGCCCTGGGCGGCGATGTTCGAGAAGTGGGCGAAGACGTCCTCGCCGCCACCGTCCTGCTCGATGAAGCCGAAACCCTTTGCCGCGTTGAACCACTTCACGGTGCCAGCAGCCATTGTCATATCTCCTTAGGGGCAGTACACCAGCGTCCGCGCCGCGCGGACACCGTGTCGCCGCGATGATGCCCCGCCCGGAAAAGACCGGAAATGTAAAGCGCCCCCGTGGCGGCACAATGGCCGGCCGGAAGCGCTTGAAAATTTGGGTACCACAACTGCAACCGAGATCGACACTAGCACGGAGAGAGGGCCCATGTGTGCCGAATATGTCCATCCCGGGCGGTGCGACAGAAACTCTCTTTGCCGCGTCCATTGAATTCTCAGACCGCGGTGACAGATATTGACTCACCCCGAGCGCAGCGTTCCGCGAAAAACCCCGCCCGACGTGGGCACCGGGGACGCGTCCCTCCCCGCGCGGCCGGGCCGGGCGGCGCATCGTGCCCCGGCGCGCACTCCGGCGAGGCCAAGCGCCCGGCACCTCTAGTGCCGGCGGAATGACGAGGCCCCGGGTCGCTGAGCCGAGGCTCTGCCGATGATCGACCCGTCGCGATCGGCCCGTCGTGATCGGAGCGCTTTGTCGGCCGGTACCGCTACTCAGGCCGGCAGCACCCCGCGTACGGTCCAGGTCCGCTGTAGTAGTGGATGTCGATGGGTCGTCGAACGGCTGCGCTCTCACCCGGGGGGATGGTCTCGCCGCAGTTCGGGCATACAGGAACTTCCGACGGATTGACTCGGACAAGGGACGCGTTCTTCATCGCCATGACCGCTTCCACTGTCGCCCTGCCGTGGCCTTGGAGCCCCTGCTGCAGGAACTCGTAGGCTCCGTAGACGTGGCCGCACTTTTCGCACGGGAGCCGGTTGGAGAAGTGGACTACGTCGACCAGGCCGAGTTCTTGCTCGATTCGGGTCAGTTCCTCGGGTGGCACTTCCTCAAGTCCGAGCCGCCTTCTTCGATCAGGGCTCCAATACCATGCGTTGATGGCTGAGGCCTGACTCCGAGAGACATAGAACGTGGCTGACACGCCGCTCTGAACCGTCTTCGCCACGATTTCGAGTATGGCAGCGTCACTCGCGGAAATCACACACGTAGCGTTGTCAACAAGGGCGTCGACGGCCGCGATTCTCTCTTTCATCGCTACAACCTCCCGGGTGTTCCGGTGGGTGCTCCTCGCGTCAGCGGCTCAGCAGATCTCCGGCCGACATCGAATGACTGTGCTGTCATCCGCCTTTGGCAGGCCGGACCTGCTGGCATTCCCCCGCTGTAACCGTATAACGGGCCGATGAGGGACGCGACTGGGCACGGTGCGCTCCGTCGGCCGGACGCGGGCGGCAACGACGCATCAGCGGCCGGCCGGCCGACTCCTACTCCCGGGTGCGGAGGGGAAGCTGCCAATAGGTTCCCGGAGTCACCAGGTCGGATTCATGGGCAGGAAGCACGAGTTGGGCGCCGCCACGGGCGGGGAGCTTGGTCATGCCGTGGCGCGGCCCGAGCTGCGAGGGATGCGGCGCGTACCGCGTGCTCGGATTGATGGCGACGGGTCAGCTCTGCCCGTTCTCGGTCCACGGACGGAGTTTCTCCGGGTTGCGGACCGCCCAGATGCGAGTGATGCGGCCGGCCGTGAGGCTGAACGACGCCACCGTGACGGTGACGCCGGCGTGCTGGGCGACCAAGCCGGGGCGGCCGTTGACCGTCCGCTCCAGGAGCGTCAGCCCAGGGGCCTTGTCGGCGATGTGGACCAGGTACTCGGCGATGCGCTCGCCGCCCTCGACCGGGCGCAGGACGGTGCCGACCATGCCGCCGCCGTCGGCGGTCATCGTGGCGCCGGGGTCGAGGAGGTCGACGAGGGCCTTGATGTCCTTGGCCTCCCACGCCTCCTTGAAGTCCCGCACCACACCGGCCTGTCCGGCCGTCGCGGCCGCCGGAGCCTGCGTGGCGCCGATACGCCGCCGGGCTGAGGACGCCAGCTGCCGGCAGGCCGCGGGCGTCCGGCCGACGATTTCGGCGATCTCGGCGAAGGGGTACCGGAAGACGTCGTGCAGGATGAACGCCACGCGTTCGGCCGGCGTCATCGACTCCAGCACGACGAGGAAGGCCATGTTCACCGACTCGTCCAGGGTGACCCGGTCGGCGGGGTCGGCCGGCTCGGTCCTTCCGTCGCTCGCCGGTCCGCGGAACCACTCCGTCCGGTCGGGCAGCGGCTCGGGTATCCATGCGCCGACGTAGCGCTCGCGCCGGGCCCGCGCCGAACCGAGCATGTCCAGGCAGATGCGGCTGGCCACCGTCGTCAGCCAGGCGCCGGGGGACTCGACGGCGTCCTGCCGTTGGCGGGACATCGCGTACCAGCGGGTGTACGTCTCCTGCACGGCGTCCTCGGCCTCGGACAGCGAACCGAGCATCCGGTAGGCGAGGTTGGTCAGCCGGCGCCGCTCGTCGACGACAGCGCTCAGGGCCGGCTCGGACCGTTCATGTCCCAGATCGGACCGCTCGGATGGGGTGCTCATGGCTGCGTCCGCTCCCTGGTTCGTCTCGTCCGGTTCCGCTCTCGGCACTTCGACGAGACACCGCACCGGAGTGTGAGGTCGGCGCTTCGCCTCACATGTCGAGGAGCTGCGTCGTCGGACCACCGAGACACTACTGATCCACCGCCGCGAGGCAGAAGAGGGGACCGCGTCATGGCCACGCAGACGACGGCAGTACCGGGCAGAGTCACGTTCCCGCAGGTCGCGATAGCCCTGCAGACGTTGGCCCTGCTCTTCCAGGCGGTCACCGCCGGCATGCTGCTGTCCTCGTCCCTCGGCGCGGTACTGCACGACGCCGGATCGAAGGTGCTGTACGGCGCGTCGATGCTGTACGTGCTGGCCGCGATCCTGGCGTGGCGCCCGGGTGGCGGGTCACCCCGCCCCATCCTGTACGCGTCCGGCTTCCTCGTACTCGCGTCGGTGCAGGTGGTCCTTGGTGTCGCGCACGTGCCGTCGCTCCATGTCCCCCTGGGCATCGTGATGTTCGGCTTGAGCATGCTGGCGCTGGGCCGGGTGGTGTCCACCCGCTTGACGGCACGCACCGGCACCCGGTCGTAGCCGCCGCGCCTCGCCGACGAAGCGGTACGGGTCGGCCGTGCCGCGTCCGGCCAGCGCGTGTGGCTCAGCTCACACGTGCTGAACCGATCAGTTCCTTCTCTCCCACCGGTCAATACGTGTGACCCCTCAACGAGGAAGGCACGCCATGGCCCACACGCTCAGCTCCCCCACCGACGCCGTCCGCTCCACCGCTGATTCGCGGCCGGTGACGCGGCGCCTGATGGCCGGCGGCCTCGTCGCGGGCCCGCTGTTCCTCGGCATGGGCGTCGTCCAGGGACTGACGCGCGACGGCTTCGACTTCACCCGCAACGCGATCAGCCAGCTCGCCCTCGGCGAGCCGGGATGGATCCAGGTGGCGAACTTCCTGCTCACCGGAGCCGCGGTCATCGCCGGAGCGATCGGGATGAGCCGGGCGCTGCGCGGCGTCCCTGGCGGGGCCTGGGCGCCGCACCTGGTCGGTGTGTTCGGGGCCTCGTTCCCGTGGGCGTCCTCGCCGGGTTCGCGGGCTCTTCCGCCTCTGTCCTCGCCTTCACCGTGGGAGCTGGGCTCGGCCTCGCAGGGCTGACGGCGGTGACGGCCAAACTAGTCACCGCGGCGCCGGCGGCGAACGGTTAGTCAGCCGACCGAGGAAGATCATCCAGATCTGATCACGACATGAAACGGAGGCACCCATGACCGATGCCGTAAAGGGTCCTGCCAGCTACTTCCCCTCCATCGAGAAGAAGTACGGCCGTCCCATCGCCGAGTGGAAGGACCTCATCCGCACGTCCCCGCTGACCAAGCACATGGAGCTGGTGGCCTGGCTCAAGTCCGAGCACGGTCTCGGCCACGGTCACGCGAACGCCCTCGTCGCCCACACCCTCGCCGAGGGCGGCGGTAAGTGATCAGGAAGGGACGCCCGGACCGGCTTCCGCGCCCAGCCGTTCCGGCACGCGGAACAGCGGGAACAGGCGCGCCGTGTCGCGAAAGGCCGTGATGCTCGCGATGCGGTCGCCGGAGAACTCGACGACCTGGAGCGCCCAGGGCTCGTAGCCGGTCCCGTCGGTAGGGGGGGCGGTACGGCCGGAGGTGGGTGAGGCGTTCGGCTGCCTGGGCGGCAGATGCTGCGGCGAACGCCGGCCGCACCCACTCGGCAGCCCCCGCCGCGACCCCCGCGCCCCTCCACATCGCTGCCCACCGTCCCGCCCGGCCCGAGGGACAAGCGCTCTGCGGAGGCATGAAGTCGATTCCGATGCTGGATGCTGGACCAGCCCCCCGCGTCCGCTACGCCTTCCGCGCGGACGTCCAGCCCTGCCGGCGGAGGTTTTCGAAGCCGTCCAGGAGGAGGTCCAGGGCGAATTCGAACTCGAACTGGTCGTCGCAGCCGCCACCGACCGTGGAGCCCCCGTCGTGTGCGGCCGTCGCGGCCAGTTCCGCGATGTTCGGGTAGCGCGCCGCCAGCCCGGGGTCCGGTGGGCCGGAGGGGCCCGAGGTGTCGAACAGTTCCTGGCTGAAGCCGAGGAGGCGGCTGCCCATCGCGTGCATGACGTGGTGCGTGAGGTCGGCGGAGAGGCCGCCGTCCCGGAAGCTCCCGGCCATCGAGTCCAGGTACGCAAGTACGGCGGGGGTGGGGCCGGTCCGCGACTCGATGACCCGGACCGCCCAGGGGTGGCGCAGCAGGACCTTCCGGGCTGAGAGGATCCGCCCGCGTACCACACGCTGCCAGTCGGGGCCCGCGGCCGGCGGGTCGATCTCGCGGACGACGGCGTCGGCCATGCCGTCGAGCAGCTCCTCCTTGTTGGCCACGTGCTTGTAGAGGGCCATCGGTACGACGTCCAGCTCCTGCGCGAGCTTGCGCATGCTGAGCGCGTCGATGCCGGTGGCGTCGGCGAGCGCGACGGCGGCGCGCAGGACGCGGTCCCTGTTCAGGGGGATCCGTTGTACGCGCGTGGCTTCCGGCCGGGTCATTCCGGTTCGGCCCCTTCCCTCCTCGACTGCCTTCTCCTTGACGAGTGTACGGCGTACACCTATGTTTGCTGCCAGGTGTACGGCGTACACCACCACCGAGCGAGGGGTACGACAAACATGAGTCCGGACCGGAGAACCGCGGTGGCCGCCGGGTCGCTGTTCCTGTTGACGGAGGTTGCCGCGATAGCCGGGGCGATCCTCTACCGCCCCCTGCTGGGCGCCGCGGACGGCGGGCTCGCGGAGGGCGCCGACACGCGGGCACTGCTCGGGGCGCTCTGCGAAGTGGTGTTGGTGGTGGCGGTGGCCGGTACCGGCGCGGCGCTGTTCCCCGTCCTGCGGCGCCACGGCGAGGGGCTCGCACTCGGGTACGCCTTCGGTCGGCTACTGGAGGCGGCCGTCATCGCCCTCGGCATTGTCGCCGTCCTGGCGCTCGTCACCCTCCGGCGGGACGGGGGAGCCTCGGACGGCGCCGATGCGGCGCTGGTGGCCGTGCACGACTGGACGTTCATGCTCGGGCCAAACATCGCCCTCGGCCTGAACACCGTCCTGCTCGCCTACCTGGCGTACCGCGCACGGCTCGTACCGCGCTTCATCGCCGTGCTCGGGCTGGTCGGCGGACCCCTGATCTGCGCCTCGGCCGTCGCCGTGATGTTCGGGGCCTACGAGCAGCTCTCCGCGGCGGGGGCGGCCGCCGCGCTCCCGGTGTTCGCCTGGGAGTTGGCGCTGGCCGGGTGGCTGATCGTCCGAGGCTTCGGACCCGGCTCGGGCACCGCGCCCCGGACACACGGAAAAGCGGCTGCTCCGACAGACGCCCGCCGATGAAGCCGCCCCGACCCGGACGGCCGCCCCGACCGCTACGAAGCACGGCTGGGGCACGGCCCCACTCGTACCTCGGGGCCCTCTTCACCGTTGTTCTCCGCTCGGAAGGGCGGTGAGCGCTGTCCCACGTGTTTCCTTCCGCCCCAAGCCGCGAGGCTAGGGCGGCTTAGAAGCTGCGTTGCACGAGCAAGCAGGGCATGGGAGGTTCCCAGGTTTTGGCGGGTGGAGCGGGTCGGTCGGCCGAATTCGCCGGCGACCCGCATCAAGGGGCCAGCTGTCCCCCTCCCCGTCCCCGCGTCAGCAGATGCGACTCGATCGAGCTGTGCGGCCAGAGGCGTCCAGCAAGCACGTGCGCCGCCGTAGCGATCTCATCATGCGTGAGCTCGTCGGTCTCGGGATCCAAAACGGTGGGCGGGTGCGGGCTGTGACCGGCACCGTGGATGATGCCTCGGTTTCGGAGCAACCGTCCCAAGACAGGTGTCCCATAGCGGCCGAGTTGCTCCTCGACAGTCAGGTCGAAGTCGTCGGGCGGCTCCGCATGTCTGGCTGACTTGGAGCCCGCCTTGCCCCAATCCACGGGGCTCGGGCCGGTGAGCTCGCCCCCTTTTTTTACCCTCAGGTGGGCGGTTGCCCGGCAGGCAGTGGCGACAGAATGTGACGCATTCGATCCGGATTAGCTGTTGATTGGTCAGTTCGATTTCCTTGATCGGAGTTGGGTCTCGCCTGTCAGTGGTGGGCAGTAACGTGCGCGCATGGCAGGAGCCTCTGCCGAATCACCCGACAGAGATATGAACGGAACGGCCACACCAGAATGCCTTTGGACCTCTTCAGCGCGACCGGCCAACCGGCCACCGCCCCGAGCACGCCCGCTCTCGGGGCACAGCGGAGCAGGTGGATGCAGCAGGCATCCTCCGTACCGAACCTCCAGTGCGGGAAGGACGAGATGTTCCCGCTCACCCTTGAGCTCGTTCGCCGGATCGGCGATGGTGAGGCCACGGATATCGACGCGCAACCGCAGCTTTCGAGTGTGGAGTCGTCGAGGTCCTGGCGGCGGTACTCGTACGCGCTGCGTCCGATGGGGTTGATCCAGATTCGAAAAGGAGTTCTTCAACTGACTCCCGAGGGCTCCGAACTGCTCGCGGACGAGTCGCCCTCACGTCTCGCCTCCTTGATGGCCGAGCGGATCCGGCTGTTCGCCGAGGTTCTCGGGCTCCTCGTGCGCGGGCCGCTAACGGTCGAAGAGGCCCATGCCGAGTTGATCGAGTCGTACAACCTCGACTGGACGACCGTCAACAACACGCGCCTCCGCATGACCTGGCTCGAAGTACTGGGGCTGACCGAATGGCTGGGAGAGCGGAAGCAGAGCGCGACCGCTGAAGGACGGTCGCTCTTTGCCACTTGGGAAGTCGTGACGCCTTCGGCCCTGGCCTTGCCCGACTCGGGCGAAGCGGTCGACATTCCCGAAACCCCGGAGGAGATCGCGGCACTCCTCGCGCACTTGGCCGTGACCGACGGCGCGCAGGAGGCCAGGAACACCTACAACATCTGGGTTCCGAGCCCGAAGGAGAACCCCAACAAGATCGAGAACCTGCGGACGTGCATCGCGGCCGCAGAGGACCAGATGGAGAAGGACGCGCTGCTGGGCTTTATCGCGAACCGGTTCGGCCTGAAGCGCAGCAGCGTCGACACCATGCTGCCGTTCATGCGGGCCGCCGGGCTGCTTCTGGAGGTCCGGCGCGGGGTGTTCACGGCAACCCCGGCCGCCAAGGCATGGCTGCGGTCGGGATCGGACATCGACTTCATTCGGATCCTTCACGCGAACATGAAGTTCGTCGGCGAGCTGATCCGTGCGGCGAAGGCCAATGTTCCGAGGAACGACGTGTACAGGGAAGGCATCACGTATGGCCTGAACAAGGACAAGGTGCGGTGGCTCACGGCCTTCATGCTCGAATCAGGCCTGCTCATCGAGACGTCCTGGTCGTCGGTCCAGGCCACGGCGACCGGGCTACGTCTCATCGAGACACTCCCCCTCGCCGAACCGCACCTGCCGGAGGCCGCGGCGGAGCTGGAGCTGTCGCCGGACCTGGCGCAAAGCACGCCGGGGAGACCGGATGAACCAGATGAACTTTCGCTCATCGTAGAATCACTGAGGCGCAGCGCCGTCGACCCGGGCGCCGACGGCGCGGCATCCGGTGTGGCGTTTGAGGTGTACATCGAGAGCGCGTTCAGGCACATGGGCTTCCGTGCCCAACGCATCAGCGGTTCCGGTGACACCGACATCCTTGTGCAGTGGTACGACGGCAACGGGTCGTTGCGGACCGCGATCGTGGACGGAAAGTCGACGTCATCCGGTCGCGTCACGCACAACAACGTGAGCGATGTGGCAATCGACACGCACAAGGAGAAGCGTTCCGCGGAGTACGTCGCGGTAATCGGCCCCGCCTTCAGTGGTGACACGATCAAGAACATGGCCAAGCGGAAGCAGTGGGCGCTCATCACCGCCGACGAGTTGGGCCAAGTCGTCAGCTCCGCCGAGGTCCTCGGCCTGCGGCCGGCGGACGTCGGGATGTTGTTCGAGGTACCGGACGGTCTGTCCAGGCTCGCCGGGCTCATCGACACGCGGCAGCGCGAGCTCGACATCCTGTCCCTCGTCATCTCCCGACTCAAGACCGAGTCGGAGACGGAGGAGGCCGTTTCGGCACGCGATGTCTCGCTGATCGAGCGCGGGTCGCCGTTGGCGCCGAACATCGACGAACTGCTCGACACCTTCAGGCTGTTCGACCGCCTCGACCTGGACATCGTGCGGAGCATCGAGGATGTACCGGACCCGCGCTACGCGACCTACCGGATCGGTGACGCGCGATCGGCGGCTAAGCGCCTTCGCGCCATCGCGACTTCGATCGAGAGGGGCCTCTAAGGGCTGTCCCGTCTTCCCCCGCGGGCGCGCGACGACAGCTACGGCACCTCGCTGCGTTGTCGGACCGCCCGGATACACCCGGTATGAGGACGACCCTCCGCCTTGCGATGCACCGCATCTGACGCCGCGCGGTGATCCACCGGGGACTACGGGACAGCCCTTAGGTGTGCATCTGCCGAAGCTCGGTTATACCTGGGTCCGGTCTTCCATTTAGACCGTGTCCTATGTGGTGAGGCGGATGAGGCGTTTGTAGCAGCCGATGGCGGTGGCGAGGCCGAGGAAAGCAAACTCCACATGCATCTGTACGCGGAGCAAAAGCCGGACGGGCTGCTCTTCGTGGGGGAGCGGGGCGGGCCCTTTCGGCGGACGACCTTTGGACGGAAGTGGAAAAAGGCCCGGAAGAAAGTGGGACTACCCGACGGGTTCACGCTCTACGACCTTCGTCGCACCGGGCACACGCTCTCGACGCAGTCCGGGGCGACGCTCAAGGACACGATGGTGCGGGCCGGCCAGTCCTCGGAGAAGGCTGCGATGATCTACCAGCACTCCAACCTTGAGCGTCAGCGAGAGGTCGCCGCGCGGATTGATGCCCGAGTCAGGCGCCTGCGGAGCGAATGGGGAGTCGGCTCCTGACAGCCGCGGCACACGGCATATCTGGTCAGGTGTTCTCCCGAGCGACCCACTGATCGTCATGCCATAGGTACTCGCTAAATCCAGATGAGCCGTACGTTATGAAGGGCTCTCCGTCGTCCTCGACGCGAACCGTCAGGCGCTTCCCGTCAACAAGGAGAGGTAGCTCCAGACGCCATTGGTAACGGCCTGCGGCGGCATGGGCATAGATGTGGAATTGCTCGGTCTCGCCCGGCGCTAGAGACAAATTCAGAGCCCTGATGGGGGCGCCCTCGGGACCTACCCACGTTGCCGCCCCCCACTCAAGATCCACTTGGACGCGTCGTGGATTCAGTTCGGCGCCGCCGACGGGGTAAGTGGCAACTATGCCCTTCGGCGGGTCGCCAATCGGAAGCGGCAAGCTGCGGATCTTGGGCGGCTCCACAAGGATGGCAGCAGTGTCGCGGGAGGTGATCGAGACCTTGAGGACTGTTAGGCGAGCATCGGAGCCGCCCAAGGGCCGTGCCCAGTTGTACCAATCCGTCGGATGATCTGGTGCGTCCGCTGGTAGTTCCGGCATCCAGACGGAGGCGCCCACCCAGTTCGGGTAACCCGACCAGATGATCGAGGGGTCCCGCTCGATATGAATGGCAACAGCTTTGATCTTGTAAATGCGTCGAGAGATAGCCTCAAGACGCTTTGCGAGCGGGTGCATCATGGGCGTCAGGAACAGCATCACGAACGCGCCAGCGACGGCGGCATAGAACTTGTCCACCAGCCTCCTCCCGGACTGCGGGGTGCTGGAGGCTAGCAGCGCGTGGCGGTCGAGTGTCAGGGGTCGGGGCCGGCTTCTTCCGTCGACGCGTTGGTTCTGGCACGGATCTGGCACGGGAGAGGTAGAGAGGTCTAGGCAACACGAAAGCCCCAGGTCGCTGACCTGGGGCTTTCGTATGGAGCGGATGACGGGAATCGAACCCGCGCTATAAGCTTGGGAAGCTCATGTTCTACCATTAAACTACATCCGCGCGATCTTCCAGTTGCCTGGAGTCGTATCGTCGCTCACTCTACCCCATGATCGACCCCCGGCGAATCCGTCGCGGGGTCGTTGTCGTGTGGGGTGTGCACGGGGGCGTGTGGGGGCGGGAGTTGGGGCTTACCGTGGGGGTGTGGAGTGGCGGCTGGAGTGGGTCCCGATCATCCCCTAATGTGGCGATTCGTCGCAGTACAGCTCGTTGGGGAAAGGGACTCGATGGAGCACACCGTCGTCCGTTGTGCCGAAGGGCACGTGTTCAGTACCGCCCAGTTCCCGCTGCAGCACCTCGGTGCCGGTCGGATCGGGCCGGGGCGGCTGCTGCGGTGTCCGCGCTGTGCGCGGCTGCGGCAGGCCGTGCCCGTGGGCGGCGTGAAGCGGTAGCGGGCCGGGGCGCGGCGCAGCGGGACAGGCCGCGGCGCAGCGGGACGGGGCGCGCGGGCGCCGCTCTCGATTGGGGGCGGCCCGCGCGCTCTGCGTATCCTCGGGACGTGCTTCTCTCTGACAAAGACATCCGGGCCGAGATCGACAGCGGACGGGTTCGCATCGACCCCTTCGACGAGTCGATGGTGCAGCCCTCCAGCATCGATGTACGTCTCGACCGGTTCTTCCGGGTGTTCGAGAACCACCGCTACGCGCACATCGACCCCGCCGTCGAGCAGCCCGACCTGACCCGCATGGTCGAGCCCGAGGGCGACGAGGCGTTCATCCTGCATCCGGGTGAGTTCGTCCTCGCCTCGACGTACGAGGTCGTCTCGCTGCCCGACGACATCGCCTCCAGGCTGGAGGGCAAGTCCAGTCTCGGCCGGCTCGGCCTCGTGACGCACTCGACCGCCGGGTTCATCGACCCCGGGTTCTCGGGTCACGTGACCCTGGAGCTGTCGAACCTCGCCACGCTGCCGATCAAGCTGTGGCCGGGCATGAAGATCGGCCAGCTGTGCCTGTTCCGGCTGAGCTCGCCCGCGGAGTTCCCGTACGGCAGTGAGCGGTACGAGTCCAGGTACCAGGGCCAGCGCGGGCCGACCGCCTCGCGCTCCTTCCAGAACTTCCACCGCACCCAGGTGAGGCACGAGGCATGAGCGAAGTACGCGAGAACCTGACCTACGACGGGTTCGGCCGCGCCGTGCGCGAGCTGGCGCAGACCATCGCCGACGACGGCTACGAGCCCGACATCATCCTGAGCATCGCCCGCGGCGGCGTCTTCGTGGCGGGCGGGCTGGCCTACGCGCTCGACTGCAAGAACATCCACCTCGTGAACGTGGAGTTCTACACGGGCGTCGGGACCACGCTGGAGATGCCGGTCATGCTGGCGCCCGTGCCCGAGGCGATCGACTTCACCGACAAGAAGGTCCTCATCGCCGATGACGTGGCCGACACCGGGAAGACGCTCAAGCTCGTCCACGACTTCTGCCTGGGCCATGTCGCCGAGGTGCGCTCGGCCGTCGTCTACGAGAAGTCCCACTCGCTCGTGAAGTGCGAGTACGTGTGGAAGAAGACCGACGAGTGGATCAACTTCCCGTGGTCGGTCGAGCCGCCCGTCGTCAAGCGCGAGGGGCAGGTCCTCGACGCCTGACGTGCGCGGACGTACGCCGCGGGGCCCCCGGCCGTCCGACGTTCGGGGGCCCCGCGCCGTTCACCCGGCGGGCGGCGGGCGGCGGGCGGCCGGCGGCGGTTGCGGGAAGGGCCCGGCCCCGCGGAGGTCGCGGGGACGGGCCCTTCGTGCTGTGCGGGTGAGGGGGCGCGGCCGCCGCGCCCCGGTCAGATCGTGCCGAGCTTGATGATCGACAGCAGTGCGACCAACTGGATCGCCGACGCGCCCAGCGCCTTGGGCCACGGCAGGTCGTGCGATTTGCTGACCAGCGAGGTGAACAGCGCACCGGCCGCCACCCAGGTGGCCCAGCCCAGCACCTGTACGACCATGTTGTCGCCGCCGAGGAACACCGCGAACAGCAGCCGCGGCGCGTCCGTGAGGGACATGACCAGCATCGACAGGCCGACCGTGGGCTGCCACGCGCCGTCGCCGCCCAGCTGGCGGGCCAGGGTGTGCGTCACCGCGCCCAGGAGCAGACCGCAGATGACGAAGGCCACGCCGGCCGACAGGACGATCGGTACGGCCTTCGTGAGCGTCGCGTTGATCGCGTCCTCGCGGGCGTCGTCCAGCCCGAAGACCGCGAGCAGCCCGTACAGGAAGGTCACCGTCAGCGCCGGACCCCACACGGGGTAGTCGCGCATCTGCAGGAAGGTCTGCCCGGGCCGGGTGACGATGCCGCGCAGGAGCTCCTTCCACGGGAGTCTGGGGCCGGACGGCGCGGCGTTCACCGTTCCCGCCTGGTACGTCCCGCCCTGGTTGTACGGGTCCTCGCCGATCGAGAAGGCGCGGGTGTGCCCGGGGTTGTCGTCCGGGTATCCGGGAGCGCCGTACGGGGGCTGCTGCCCCTGCGGCGGCTGTCCGTACGGGTCGAAGTACTCGGGCTCGCCGTGTCCCCCGGCGGAGGCCTGCTGCTGCGGCCACTGCTGTTGGGGGGGTCCTCCGGCGGGAGGGTAGGGCTGCTGGCCGTACGGCGGCGGTTGCTGCTGACCGTACGGCTGCTGCCGCGGGGGTTGTTGCGGGGTGCGGTTGTTGTCCCGGCCGCGTCCGATCCTGAATCCAGCCACGTGATCGAACGTACCTGGTCCGGAGAGCCGCGGTGGACGGGCTGCCCCAACACGCGGCCTTTGCGGCTGAGCTGTGACATCCCCTAGGGGGACCCCCGGGGGTCGCCGGCGCCCCCGACCGGGGGCCGTGCGGTGCCCCGGTGGAACGCGGCAGCGGCCGGTCCCCCCGCTACGGGGGGACC
>NZ_JBHXRU010000083.1:0-28892 GCF_042716255.1 Streptomyces sp. NPDC058662
GGACCGTACGCACGCGGTCAGCCCCGCTGGACGGACTCGACGCGCTTCTTCAGTCCGGCGAGGGCCCGGTCGATGATGACCTTCTCCGCCTTGCGCTTGATCATGCCGAGCATGGGGATCTTGACGTCCACGGTCAGCTGGTAGGTGACCTCGGTGCGCGTGCCGCCGTCCACGGGGGCCAGTCGGTAGGAGCCGTCCAGCTGGCGCAGCATCTGCGACTTGTCCAGGGTCCAGCTGACCTCGTCCGCGCCCTTCCAGGTGTAGGCGAGGGTGTGGTCGTCCCTGATGGCGCCGGCGTCGAGCAGCAGGCGCACCTTCTCCGCGCGGCCGTCGGCGGCGGTGGACAGCACCTCGGCCTCCTTCACCTCGCCGGTCCACTCGGGGTAGCGGGCGAAGTCGGCGATCACGGCCATCACGGCGGCCGGCGCGGCCTCGATCGTGATGCTTGAGCTGGTGTGTTCCGCCATCGCGGTCGCTCCTCCGGGGAGTGTTCGAGGAAGTGTGCGGCCTGGGGCCGCCGCGTGAAGGCTACCGCGCGTGCGGACGCGGCCACTCCAGAGGCTCCCGCCGCCCGTCGGTGGGTGGCGGGACGCTCACCACTCCAGCGCCCACGGCCGGCCCGTGGCGGCGAAGTGGCCGACGTTCACGCACTCCGTGCCGCCGATCCGCATCCGCCGCGCCAGCGGCTGGTGCACGTGCCCGAAGAGGGCGTACCGGGGCCGGGTGCGGCGGATCGCGGCCAGCAGGGCCTCGCTGCCCCGTTCGAACCGGCGCGCGACCGTGTCGTAGCAGAGCTCCGGGACCTCCGGCGGGATGTGCGAGCAGAGCACGTCGACCTCGCCGAGTGCCTCCACCTTCGCCGCGTACTCCTCGGCGTCCACCTCGTACGGGGTCCGCATCGGCGAGGGCAGCCCGCCGCCCACGAATCCGAAGACCCGGCCGCCGATCTCCACCCGCTCCCCGTCGAGGACGGTGAGCCCGGGACGGTCGGCGTACTCCGGCCACAGACGCGGGATGTCGACATTGCCGTACGTGGCGTACGTGGGCGCGGGGAAGGCGGCGAACATCTGCGCGTACTGCCGCCGGACGGCGTCCTCGATCAGGCGTTCCCGGTCGAGGCCCGCCCAGAGGTCGCGGCCGAGGGCGCGGGCCTCGTCGAAGCGGCGCGCGGTGCGCAGCGCGACGATCCGGTCGGCGTTCTCCACGCCGAAGAGGTCGGGGAAGATCCCCCGCGAGTGGTCGGCGTAGTCGAGGAAGAGCACCAGGTCGCCGAGGCAGATCAGCGCGTCGGCGCCGTCCCCCGCCCGCGCGAGTGCCTCCGTGTTGCCGTGCACGTCGCTCACCACGTGCACCCGTGTGCGGCTCGTTCCGCTCGTCCCGCCGAAACGCCCGCCCCGCCCGCTGCCACCCATGGGCCCACCCTAGGGGTGCCCGGGGGCTGCCGACAGAGGGGTCGGCGGAGGTGGCCGGACCTGCGGTTACTTCCGAGTCGCCGAGGGGGTCGACTAGGGTCGGCACGGTATGGCCTGCCTGGCCGATGTATCGCGATGTACAGAATGTGACGCACGGAACATCTGGCCGGTTCCCTCTATCGGGAACCCACTACCGGTGGGTAACGTCCGGTCGGTCCACACGGTGGCGATGGCGCCCAGAGGAGCAGCAGTCTTGCGCGAGTTCAGCCTTCCGGCCCTGTACGAGGTCCCGTCGGACGGGAACCTCACGGATCTCATCCGCCGCAACGCCGCTCAGCATCCCGATACGGCCGTCATGAGCCGCAAGGTCGACGGACGCTGGCAGGACGTGACCGCGACCGAGTTCCTCGCCGAGGTCCGGGCCGCGGCCAAGGGCCTCGTCGCGTCCGGCGTCCGCCCCGGCGACCGGGTCGCCCTGATCTCCCGCACCCGCTACGAGTGGGTGCTCTTCGACTTCGCGATCTGGAGCGCGGGCGGCGTGACCGTCCCCGTGTACGAGACCAGCTCCCCCGAGCAGATCCAGTGGATCCTCGGCGACTCCGGCGCCGTCGCCGCGATCGTCGAGAGCCCGGCGCACGGCACCGCCGTGGCCGCGCTGCGCGACCGGCTGCCGGAGCTGCGCGAGGTCTGGGAGATCGAGCGGGACGCGCTGGAGACGCTCAGGGCCGCCGGCGCCGCGATCACCGACGCCGAGGTCGACGAGCGCAGCGCGCTGGCCAACGCCGACGACCCGGCCACGATCGTCTACACCTCGGGCACCACCGGCCGCCCCAAGGGCTGCGTGCTGACCCACCGCAACTTCTTCGCCGAGTGCGGCAACGTGGTGGAGCGCCTGCGCCCGCTGTTCCGCACCGGCGAGTGCTCCGTACTGCTCTTCCTCCCCGCCGCCCACGTCTTCGGGCGCCTGGTGGAGGTGGCGGCGGTGCTGGCGCCGATCCGGCTGGGCTGCGTACCGGACATCAAGAACCTCACCGACGAGCTGCAGTCCTTCCGCCCGACGCTGATCCTCGGCGTTCCGCGGGTCTTCGAGAAGGTCTACAACTCGGCGCGCGCCAAGGCGCAGGCCGACGGCAAGGGCAAGATCTTCGACGCGGCGGCCGAGACCGCCATCGCGTACAGCCGGGCGCTGGACACCGGGCGCGGTCCGTCCTTCGGGCTCAAGCTCAAGCACAAGCTCTTCACGAAGCTGGTCTACAGCAAGCTGCACGCCGTCCTCGGCGGCCGCGGCGAGTACGCGATCTCCGGCGGCGCGCCGCTGGGCGAGCGGCTCGGGCACTTCTTCCGCGGCATCGGCTTCACGGTGCTGGAGGGCTACGGCCTGACGGAGTCGTGCGCGGCCACGGCCTTCAACCCGTGGGACAAGCAGAAGATCGGTACGGTCGGCCAGCCGCTCCCGGGCTCCGTGGTGCGCATCGCCGACGACGGCGAGGTGATGCTGCACGGCGAGCAGGTCTTCGCCGGCTACTGGCAGAACGAGACGGCGACCGCCGAGGCGCTGACCGACGGCTGGTTCCACACCGGTGACGTCGGCACGCTCGACGAGGACGGGTTCCTCGCGATCACCGGGCGCAAGAAGGAGCTCATCGTCACGGCCGGCGGCAAGAACGTCGCCCCCGCGGTGATCGAGGACCGCATCCGGGCGCACGCGCTGGTCGCCGAGTGCATGGTCGTCGGCGACGCACGGCCCTTCGTGGCCGCTCTCGTCACCATCGACGAGGAGTTCCTCGGCCGGTGGGCCGCGGAGAACGGCAAGCCGGCCGGCGTGACGGCGGCCGAGCTGCGCGAGGACGCGGACCTGCTCGCCGCCGTCCAGAAGGCCGTGGACGACGGCAACGCGGCGGTCTCCAAGGCGGAGTCGGTGCGCAAGTTCCGCATTCTCCCCTCCCAGTTCACGGAGGAGTCGGGCCACATCACGCCGTCGCTGAAGCTCAAGCGCAACGTGGTGGCGAAGGACTTCGCGGACGAGATCGAGGCCCTGTACCGCGGCTGAGCCGGCCGGCTCCGAGGCGGACGCGGGCGGCGTGCCTACGGGCGGCCCGCGCCGCGGTCGGGGAGCGTCCCGCTCTCGCGGCGCGGAGCGGGATCTCGGTGCTGCCCGGGCTCCCGGCTCCCGGGCGCCCCGGCTCCCGCCCCCCCCGGCTCCCAAGAACAGCTGCCGGCAGCCCGGTTCCCGGTGTCGGTGGCCTGCCCGGCGAGGTCGCCGGTGCGCGGCGAGGACGTATCCGGCAGCCGGTCCTGCCGCACGCCGATCCCCGCCGCAGATCCCCGCCGCACGGTCTCGCCGGCCCGGCACGGCGGCGGCGCCGTCAGAGCAGCGCGCGCAGCCGGTCCGCCAGGAGGTCCCAGCGCCACTTCTCCTCGACCCAGGCACGGCCGCGCTCGCCCATCCGGACGCGCAGCGCGGGGTCCAGCAGCAGGGCCGTGACGCGCTCGGCCGCGTCCTCGGCGGACCCGCCCCGGACCACCCAGCCCGTCTCGCCGTCCAGGACCGCGTCCGGCGCCCCGCCGGAGTCGCCGGCGACCACCGGCAGGCCCGTCGCCGAGGCCTCCAGGTAGACGATGCCGAGCCCCTCGACGTCCAGCCCGCCCCGCCGGGTCCGGCACGGCATCGCGAAGACGTCGCCCGCCCCGTAGTGGGCGGGGAGTTCGGCCCACGGGACCGAGCCGGTGAAGACCACGGAGTCCGCGACCCCGGTGGAGGCGGCCAGCGCACGCAGGTCCGCCTCGTACGGGCCGCCCCCGACGATCAGCAGGACCGCGTCCGGCACCACCGCCAGAATCCGCGGCATGGCCTCGATCAGGGTGTCCTGGCCCTTGCGCGGCACCAGGCGGGACACGCAGACGACGACCGGCCGGTCGGTCAGACCGAGCCGGGCCCGGACCTCCGCCCCGCCCGAGCCTGGGTGGAAGGTCTTCTCGTCCACGCCCGGCGGGAGGTGGACCATCCGCGCCGCCGCCCGGTCCGTGACCGCCGAGGCGATCCGCGAGCGGGTGTACTCCCCCAGGTAGGTCAGGGTGTCCGTGCCCTCGCCGATCCGCCGCAGCAGCTGCCGTGCGGCCGGCAGCTGGGCCCAGCCCGCCTCGTGCCCGTGCGTGGTCGCGACCAGTCGTCGCGCGCCCGCCCGCCGCAGCGCCGGACCCATCAGGCCGAGCGGGGCCGCCGCCCCGAACCACACCGACTCGCAGCCGTGTTCGCGCAGCAGGCCCACCGCCCGGCGCGTCACGCGCGGGGTGGGCAGCAGCATCGTCGACCGGTCGCGGACGACCTGGAAGGGCTGCTCGGCGTCGAAGGCGGCGGTGGCCTCGCGGCCCTCCGCCCCGTGCTTCCACGTGGAGGCGTAGACGACGATCCGGTCGGGATCCAGCCGTAGCGCCATGTTGTGCAGGAAGGCCTGGATGCCGCCCGGTCGCGGCGGGAAGTCGTTGGTCACGATCAGCGTCTTGTGCATCGCCTGCCGACAGTACCGGACGACCCGCGCCTCCATGTCGGTCGCGTCGCCCCCCGCGCGGCCCGGCCTCAGCGCGCCCCGACCGGCCGCCCGCCCAGCTCCGCGTGCAACTCCTGCCGCCAGGCCCGCGTCAGCTCCGCCTCGTCCACCCCGAGCGCGTCCGACAGCGCCGCCGGCCACGCCTGGCGGCCCGCCCGCCCGTACAGGTCGACCAGCGCCTCCTCCCCCCACCGCCGCGCGATCAACCGGCAGGCCAGCCACGCCCCCTCGTACGCCCGGGCCATCGGCTCGGAGTCGCCGCCGAAGTCGAAGGCCTCGGCCCGGGGCAGCTCACCGGGCACCTCGCCCCGGCGCACGGCCCGGGCCAGCGCGGGCGCCGCCTGCTCCGCCGTGGTGGGGGTGCCCCGGTACGCCGCCCAGTCCGCGAAGCCCTCGGAGAGCCACAGCGGGGTGGTGGCGGAGGTCGCCGCGCGGGTGGCCACATGCGTGACCTCGTGGGTCAGGACCACGCGCCGGCCCGCCTCGCTCAGCTCCGCGTACCCCTCGGGGTTGATCACGACCCGGTCGGCGGGGGACGGGCCCGTGCCCGCCCGGCCGGTGGTGACGGCCCCCAGCCCCCGGTACGCGTCGGCGGGCCGCCCCAGCAGTTCGGCCATCCGCTCCAGGGAGCCCGGTACGAGCACCACCACCCGGCCCGCCCACGGACCCGGCCAGGCCGCGCCCGCCGCGGGCACCGCCCGGTCGGCCTCGGCGGCGATCCCGGACAGCGTCCCGGCGCTCTGCCCGGCGCCGCCCAGCACCAGCGCCCGCGCGCCGCGGACCGCGGTCACCGGGCCCTGGTCCCACAGCTGCGGCGGCGCCCCGGGGGCCGGCCGGTCGGCCCGGACCCGCCAGGCCCCGGCGTCCCGGGCCAGTTCGAGCTCGCGCGCCGATCCGTCCGGGGCCGCGTCGTACCCGGCCAGCCGGTAGCGCAGCTCCGCCCGTACGAGGGCCCGGTCGCCGCCGTCCCGCCGGACCGAGGAGACCCGGTAGGACCAGTCCTCGACCGGCACCCCGGCCAGCCCGTCGGGCGGCACCCTCGACCAGTCGGCCACGGCACGGCGCACCTCCCGCTCGGCGGCGCCGTCCGGCGGCGCCCCGCACCCGGCCAGCAGGACGCACAGCAGGAGCGGCAGGACGCGCGGGGGAAGACGGACCGGGGACATCCGCCGATCGTACGCAGCCCGGTCGGGCCGGCGGCGGGACGGGAAGGCCTCAGGGACGGGAAGGCCTCAGGGACGGGTCACCGACGCCACCGGCATCATGCCGACGGGGTCGTAGCGGACCCGGGCGCCCGGGTACGGGGCGTGGACCACCTGCCCGTTGCCCACGTACATGCCGACGTGGCTGGCGTCCGACCGGTACGTCACCAGGTCGCCCGGCCGCGCCTGCGACAGCGGGACCTGGCGGCCCGCGTACCGCTGGGCCTGGGAGGTGCGCGGCAGGGAGACGCCGGCCTGCCGGTACGACCAGACCATCAGGCCCGAGCAGTCGAAGCCGGACGGGCCGGTGGAGCCCCATACGTACGGCCGGCCGACGGCCGCGCGGGCCGCCGTCACGGCGGTCGCCGCCCGCCCGGACGACGGCCCGGCCGACCCCTCGGCGGGCGGCTCGGGCAGGCCGTCGGCGCGGCCGCCGGAGCGCGAGGCACGCTCGAACTCGGCCCGCTCCTGCGACGGCATGGCGTTCAGCAGCCGCCGGGCCGCCGCCAGCTTCGCCGTGACGGCCCGCTTGTGGCGGGCCACGTCGGCGCGCAGGTCCTCCAGCTCGGCGAGCTTGCGCGAGGCCTCCCGGCGCTCCTGGCCGAGCCGGCGCTGCTCCTCGCGCAGGGCGTCCAGCCGGTCCGCCTGACGGCCGGTCAACCGGTCCAGGACGGCTGCCCGGTCGAGGTAGTCGTCGGGGTTGTCGGAGAGCACCAGGGCGACGGCGGGGTCGATGCCCCCGCTGCGGTACTGGGCGCCGGCGAAGGTGCCGAGGATGCCGCGCATCGTGTTGATGCGCTCCTGGCCGCGTGCCACCACGTCCTGGGCCCGGCTGATCTCGGCGCGCAGCCGGTCGGCCTTCTCGCCCGCCTCGTTGAAGCGCTCGGTGGCCTGCTCGGCCTCCTCGAAGAGCCGGTCGACCTGGGCCCGGGCCCCGGACGCGGCCCCCGCGCCGGGCTCGTACGGCAGTCCGGGAGCCGCGCTCGCGGGCGCTCCCGCCATGGCGACCGCGGCCGTGGCCACGGCGGCGGTGAGGACGGTGACCTTCGTGTTCCGGTCGGGGCCGCTGAGCCCGGACCGGCGATGGGACGCCACGTGAAACCGCTCCCTTCCGCTGGGCGGGGCCCGGGTCCGCCCCCCGTGGACGGCCGTGTGCCGGGTTCCGCGCTGGCAGACAGTAGCGGCGCCGCCGGGCACCGACCAACGACCGTCGGCGGGCACGCACGGCGACGCCCCGCAGGAGACGCAGGTCACCGGCGGGGCGTGCGGTCGCGGGGCGGCCGTGGAATTCGCCCGGATGGGCGGTGCGCGGCGCGTCCCTACCCGGAGACGGGCTCGGAGGCGGACCTAGATGCGGACGCCGAACTGGAACGGCATGTTGTCCATCGACTCGTACTTGACGCCACCGCGCGGATTGGCGGCGTGCAGCGTCATGTTGTTGCCCGCGTACAGGCCCACGTGGTGCAGGTCGCCGTAGAAGAACACGAGGTCACCGGGCTGGAGCTGGCTCCGGCTGATGCGGGTGCCCTCCTTGGCCTGGGTCCACGTGGTCCGGGTGATGCCGATGCCGGCCTGCTTGTAGGCCCACTGGGTCAGCCCGGAGCAGTCGAAGGAGGTGGGGCCCTCGTTGCCGGATATGTACGGGCTGCCGACCTTGGTCTTGGCGGCCGCGAGAGCGGCGCCGGCGCGGCCGGAGGGCTTCTCGTTGCCGAGGTCGACGCGCTGGCCGTCGGCGCGGCTGGCGCGCGCCTCCTCGTCCTTGAGCTGCGCGCGCTCCTGCGCGGTCAGGGTGTTGAGCAGGGCCTGGGCCTGGGCGAGCTTCTCCTTGGAGACCTTCTTCTTCTCGCCGAGCTCCTTGCGGGTGGCGTCCAGGTCCGCGAGCTTGCCGGCCGCTTCCTGGCGCTGCTGCGCGAGGGTGCGCTGCTTGGCCTGGATCTTCTGGACCGCCTCGACCTGCTTGCCGCTCAAGTGCTCCAGCGAGGAGGCCTTTTCGAGGTAGCTGTCCGGGTCCTCGGAGAGGAAGAGCGCGAGGGACTGGTCGATGCCGCCGTTGCGGTACTGGGCGCTGGCCATCGAACCGAGCGTGCTGCGCAGCTCGTTGAGGTCGCCCTGGCCGCGCGCGACCTGGTCCTGGAGCTGCCCGATCTCCTTTTCGAGCTTCTCCTGGCGTTCCTCGGCCCCGTTGTACTTCTCGGTGGCCTGCTCCGCCTCTTCGTAGAGCGCGTCGACCTGGGCCTTGACCTCGTCCTTGCCCGGCTTGGCCGGCGCGGCACTGGCTCCGTGGGCGGAGAGGGCGACGGCCGCCGCCGCGGTGGCGGTCAGGACGGTCACACGAGCGCGGTTCGGCTGCTTGGGTCGACGGTGGGACGCCACGAAGGCGAGCTCCTTCTTCCTGTAGCCGCCGAAATAACGCACCTCGGCAGCACCTCCGCTGCCACCCCGAATGAGTGATCTACCGCACGAAGGTTTGAGCAGACCTTAGTGACCCCGCTGTGATCAGTTCAAATCCTGCCGGGCAAAAACTTCGCCCCCGACCGGCTTCTTTACCTGCGGCGCACGCTGTGTGCAGGGCACTTGACAGTGCGTTCGTCCCGAGCTCCACCAATTCCGGCATAGGGACCAGGAGTTACGAAACGCGCGAAAGCCGCTTCAGGAGCAAGGCGGACGCGACGGGGCGTGCACCGGACTTGGCCACCCCGTCGGCGACCTCCCGGTCCGTGGAGACCACGACCACCGGGCGGCCCGGCGGTTCGGCGCGCACCAGCTGGCGGATCAGCTCGTCCGCGGTCACACCGGCCTTCGAGAACAGCACGCGCACCCCGCGCGGCGGCGCGAGCAGCACCGGGGCGGCCAGTTCCGCCCCGTCGAAGACACAGGTCATCTCCGCACCCGTCTGGGCGGCCAGCATCGACAGTCCCCCCAGCAGCCGCAGCCGCTGCTTCTCCAGCGGCATCGTCGGATAGCCGGTCTTCGTCACGTTGTACCCGTCGACCACCAGGTGCGCCTGGGGCAGCGCCAGCAGCTGGTCCAGCAGGGCCGGATCGGTCTCCGACAGGGCGCGCGCCGCGATGTCCTTCGGCGTCATGCGCCCCGGCTCCACGGCCTCCACGGTGTCCGCGGGCCGGGTGGAGACCGGGGGCAGCGCCAGTTCGCGGCGCAGTCCGGCCGCCGCGTCCAGCACGGTGTCCAGCAGCAGCCTCAGCCGCATGTCCTCGATGCTGCGCCCCTCGCGGGTGGCCCGGCGCGAGGTCTCCAGCGCCGTCTCCACCTCCGCGAGCCGGGACTTGAGCCGCCGGTTCTCGCTCTCGGCGGCGGCCACGCGGGTGGCGGCCTCGCCGCGGATGCCGTCGATCTCGGCGTTCACCTTGCGCAGGGCGGCCTCGCCGCGCTTGACGTCGCTGAGGGCGCTGCGCAGCTTGCGGTGCAGCGATTCCGCTTCCTTGCGGGCCGCGTCCAGTTCGGTGCGGACCTGGTCCCCGCCGGCCCGCTGGAGGTCCCGTACGTGCGCCAGCTCCTCGCGGAGCCGGTCCAGCTCGCGCCGGGTCTCCTCACCGACCCGCTCGGCGTCGGCGCGCTGCGCCTCCTCGCCGGCGGCCGCCACCAGCTTGACCCAGCCGGCCGGGCGCAGGACGTACGCCGCGGCCGCCACGTCCAGCGGATCCGCGGCGGCGGGCGGTGCGCCGGCCTCCAGCGCCCCGGCCAGGTCCGCCTGCGCCTCGCGGAGCTTCTCGGCGACCCTGCCCCGGAACACGGAGTCGGTCTCGACCGCGGCGGCCATGGCGTTCCCGGCGAACTTGGCGCGCCGGGTCGGGGTGAACCGGGCGTACTGGCGCAGCTGCGCCGGCAGGTCCGCGACCGTCAGTCCGCCGAAGGCGTCCGAGACGAGCGCGACGACCCGGCGCCGC
This sequence comes from Streptomyces sp. NPDC058662, assembly GCF_042716255.1. Classification (NCBI taxonomy): domain Bacteria; kingdom Bacillati; phylum Actinomycetota; class Actinomycetes; order Kitasatosporales; family Streptomycetaceae; genus Streptomyces; species Streptomyces sp. NPDC058662. The sequence goes on from NZ_JBHXRU010000083.1 coordinate 10,068, forward strand.
ACGCCTTCCGGCAGCGGGCGGTCGAGCACCTCGGCGGCGTCGCCGGCCGCGTCGGCCGGCTCGGCACCGCTTGCTGGCTCCACAATCCGTCACCCCTACCGTGATCTTCCTGTGGGTACGCCTCCGTCAGGAGTCCGCGCCCGGCCTGTCCACGAGCTCGATCTGGTCCACCGCGTTGCACCACCGGCAGCGGACCGACTCGATGGTCTCATTGACCACCTCGCGCTCCTCGACCTTGGGCTCCCCGGCGAGGTCCAGGTGGACGTACTCCACGACCTTCGACGAACGGGTGACGTCGAAGCGCGTGAGGTTGCCGCACAGGGTGCAACGCCACCGGGTGGTGTCGGTCGGCAGGGGAACCGTCATCAGGCCGCTCTCTCCTTCGTAGCTCTTTCAATTAAAGCCGTCCCTGCGGCCGCCCGCGTCGCTCCGCGACCGCAGCTCGTAACCCTACGGCCTGCCACCGCCTCAGGTGGGTCCGCTTGAGTCATGCTCTGTCGCATGATCGTAAGGTGGCGGGCCGTGCGCGAGGCTGCCCGGGGGACGGTGGTCACCCACGCGCTGATCGCGGGCTGCGCCGCGGTGTTCGTCCTGGGGCCGGCCTCGGGGCTGAATCCGGGCTACGGGACGGGCGACGGGCTGCTGGCCGCCGGGACCGCGTACTTCCGGCGCTGGGGCGTGGTCCCGGAGGAGCTGTTCACGGGCGGGCCGCGGGCCTGGCTGACCCCGCTGACCGCGCTGTTCGTGCACGGCAGCTGGCTGCACCTGCTGGGGAACATGCTCTTCCTCCACGTCTTCGGCGCGATGGCCGAGGCGCGGATGGGCCGTCCGGCGTTCCTCGGCTTCTACCTCTGCGCGGGCTACGTGGCCATGACCTCGTACGCGGCGGCCAACGCCGGGTCCGCGCAGACGCTGGTCGGGGCGTCCGGGGCCATCTCGGCGGTGCTCGGCGCCTTCCTCTTCCTGCTGCCGAGCGCCAGGGTGACGAGCCTGTTCCCGTTCCTGTTCTTCTTGCCGCTGCGGTTCCCCGCCTGGATGGTGCTGCTGTTCTGGTTCGCCCTCCAGGGGGTGGCGGCGCACCGCGCGGGAAGCGGCCCGGGAGTGGCCTATCTGGCCCACCTGGTGGGCTTCTCGACGGGCTTCCTCTACGCGTGGGTGCGCTATCGCGGTACGACTAGAGTGAGGCGACCAGCGACGGCCACCGAGGGAGACAGCCAGCCGTGATCACCGCGATCGTGCTCATCAAGACCAGCGTGGACCGCATCCCCGAGATCGCCGAGTCGATCGCCGCGCTGGACAGCGTCAGCGAGGTGTACTCCGTCACCGGTACGTACGACCTGATCGCCCTGGTCCGCGTGGCCCGCCACGAGAACCTCGCGGACATCATCCCGGGCAGCATCAGCAAGATCCCGGGCGTCGAGGCGACGGACACCCACGTGGCGTTCCGCACCTACTCCCAGCACGACCTCGAAGCCGCCTTCGCGATCGGCCTGGACGCGTAGGACCTTCCCCCGCCGGGCCCGGGCTCGGGCCGGCCCCGCGCCCCGTCAGACGGCGGGGACGCAGCGGCCCTCCTCCGTGCGGTACTGCCACCGGGCGCCGTCCGTGACGAGTTCGCGCACCGCGCGCACGAAGCGCTCCACGTGCTCGTCCGGGGTGCCCGCTCCGAAGCTGACGCGGATGGCGTTCAGCGAGCGCTCGCCCGGGGCCGCCTCGGGGGCGCCGCACGCCCCCGGCTCCTGGGTCTCGCCGCCCAGCAGGGTGCGGACGAGCGGGTGGGCGCAGAACAGGCCGTCGCGGACACCGATCCCGTACTCGGCGGACAGGGCGGCCGCGAAGTGGGAGCTGTTCCAGCCGTCCACCACGAAGGAGATGACGCCCACCCGCGGGGCGTCGTCCCCGAACAGGGACAGCACCCGGACCTCGGGGACCTCCGCGAGGCCCTCGCGGACCGCGGCGATGAGGCGGCGCTCGCGGGCGACGAGCCCCTCGAAGCCGGCCTCGCTCAGGGCGCGGCAGGCGGAGGCGATCGCGTACACGCCGATGACGTTCGGGGAGCCGGCCTCGTGGCGGGCGGCGGTGGTGTGCCACTCGACGTCCACGCCGCCGTCCTCGCGCCGGGCCACCGTGCGGGAGGCGCCGCCGCCCGCGAGGTACGGCGCGGCCTCCTGGAGCCAGTCGGCGCGGCCGGCCAGGACGCCCGAGCCGAAGGGCGCGTACAGCTTGTGGCCGGAGAAGGCGACCCAGTCGACGTCCAGCTCCCGTACCGAGACGGGGTGGTGCGGGGCCAACTGGGCGGCGTCCAGCACGATCCGCGCGCCGTGGGCGTGCGCGGCGGCGGCCAGTTCGCGGACCGGCCACAGCTCGCCGGTGACGTTGGAGGCCCCGGTGACGCACACCAGCGCCGGGCCGTACGGCTCGCGGTCGGCGAGGGCCCGCTCCAGCAGGGCCACCGCCTCGGCCGGGGTGCGCGGGGCGTCGAGGTACGTGACCCGGGCGTCGGACCAGGGCAGCAGCGAGGCGTGGTGCTCGGTCTCGAAGACGAAGACCTGGCAGTCGGCGGGCAGCACGGCGGCGAGCAGGTTGAGCGAGTCGGTGGTGGAGCGCGTGAAGACCACCTGGTCGGCGGGGCGGCAGTCGAGGAACTCGGCGACCGCGGCGCGGCTCTGCTCGAAGAGGTCGGTGGAGAGCTGCGAGAGGTACCCGGCGCCGCGGTGCACGCTGCCGTAGTAGGGGGCGTACGCGGCCACGTCGTCCCAGACCCGCTGCAGGGCGGGGGCGCTGGCCGCGTAGTCCAGGGCGGCGTAGGTGACCTCGCCGCCGGTGACGAGCGGCACGGTGACGTCCCGGCCGAGGACCGCGAGCGGCTCGGCGCGGGCGGGGTCGACAGCGGTGGCGGTGGCGTCGGCGCTCGGGACGGCGGGGGCGGCGTTCAGGAATGCGGACATGGCGGAATCTCCCGGCAGGCAGGGGTGAATGGCTTCGGTGTGCCCGTACGCGGGTACGGCTCTGCGGCCGTCCGGGGTACGGGGAGTGCCCCGGAATCGGGCGGGGCGCACGGAAGCGGCGGCCCTGATCCGGGGGTGAAGAAGGGGCGGAGTCGCCCTATCGCATTCGCTTGCTCACGGAAAACGCTCCTCGACAGACCAGGACCCCTGGATTCGAGGGATCCGCGCTTGCCGTAGACCTCGCTGCCTACGGCCTGGTCATCACCCGGGGCACCCCGCCACGGAAGGAGGGTTGCCGGACAGCAAGCCGGGGCCTAAACGCTGTCACTCGTGACCTGGTCTGCATCCTGCCACAAGATCCCGCCGACGCAAGACCCCGGTCCGCATGGCGGACCGGGGTCTTGACTCGAAACCGCCGTACGGGATCAGGCGTTGCTGGCCGCCACCCACCGCTCCAGCGCGGCGCGGGCCGCGCCCGAGTCGACCGCCTCCGCCGCCCGGGTGATGCCGGCGGCGATCTGCTCCTCCAGCGCGCCCTCGCCCGGGTCCAGGGCCACGAGCGCCGCCGCCGCGTTCAGCAGTACCGCGTCGCGCACGGGGCCGGTCTCGCCGGCCAGCAGGCGGCGGGCCACGTCCGCGTTGTACGAGGCGTCCGCGCCGCGCAGCGCCGCCACGTCGACGAGGGGCACTCCCACGTCGCGGGGGTCGAAGGCCTGCTCCGCGACCCTGCCGTCGCGGACCCACCAGACGCGCGAGGTGGCGGTGGTGGTGAGTTCGTCGAGGCCGTCGTCGCCCCGGAAGACCAGCGCGGAGGAGCCGCGCTCGGCGAGCACCCCCGCCATGATGGGGGCCACCCTGGCATCGGCCACACCGGTCGCCTGGGCCCGTACCCGGGCGGGGTTGGTCAGCGGGCCCAGGAAGTTGAAGGTGGTCCGGATGCCCAGCTCCTTGCGGGCGCCGGCCACATGGCGCAGCGCCGGGTGGAACTTCACCGCGAAGCAGAAGGTGATACCGGCCTCCTCCGCGACCTCGGCGACCCGGGCCGGGGTGAGGTCGAGGTTGACGCCGAGCTTCTCCAGGACGTCCGAGGCCCCGCTCGCCGAGGACGCGGCCCGGTTGCCGTGCTTGACCACCTTGGCGCCCGTACCGGCCACCACGATCGCCGACATCGTCGAGATGTTGACGGTCTTGGCCCCGTCGCCGCCGGTGCCGACGATGTCCACCGTCCGGCCCGGTACCTCGATCAGGTTGGCGTGGTCGTACATGGTCCGGACGAGGCCGTTGATCTCCGCCACGGTCTCGCCCTTGGCGCGCAGGGCGACCGCGAACCCGGCGATCTGGGCGTCGGTGGCCTCCCCGCGCATGATCTTGTCCATGGCCCAGGCGGTGTCCTCGGCGCGCAGGTCCCGGCCGGTCAGCAGGGCGTCGAGGAGGCCCGGCCAGCCGCGGGCCGCCACGCTGTCGCCGCCTGCCGGGGTCACAACGTCCATGGTCCGCTCCTGCTGCTGGTGGGGGCTGCCCCCGTCTGCGCCGCCCACGTCGAATGGGAAGGGCTCCAGCCTATCCAGCCCCGGGGGACGGCAAAGAGCCCCGTCCAGACCCTGGACGGGGCTCTCGCCGTGGCAACACCAGGACTGACCGGAATCAGTCCCTCGAACGGATCAGTGGTGGCCGTGGCCGCTCTGGATCTCCTTGTACTCCTCCACCGTGGGCTTCGGAATCTGGCTGTCCTCGGCGTAGTAGCCCTTGCTGAGCTTCGCCCGCAGCTTCTCGGTGAGCTTCACCTTGCGCTCGACACCGTTCTCGTCGACCGTCGGGCCGATCTCGACCGGCTTGTACTGCTCGTGCTGGGTCAGCGTGTGCAGCTGGCCCTGCGGGAGCGGCTCGTGGATCTCGACGAACTCACCGTGCGGCAGGCGCTTGATGATGCCGGTCTCGCGGCCGTGCAGCACCTTGTCCCGGTCCCGGCGCTGGAGGCCGAGGCAGATCCGCTTGGTGATGACGAAGGCGATGACCGGGCCGATGAAGAAGCCGATCCGGGCGAACCAGGTGATCGAGTTGATCGACAGGTGGAAGTACTGCGCGAACATGTCGTTTCCACCGGCGATCAGCAGGATGACGTACCAGGTCAGCCAGGCCACACCGAAGGCGGTACGGGTCGGGACGTTGCGCGGGCGGTCCAGGATGTGGTGCTCGCGCTTGTCGCCGGTGACCCAGGACTCGATGAACGGGTACACCGCGATCGCGGCCAGCACCAGCGGGAAGATCACCAGCGGTACGAACACGCCCAGGACGAGCGTGTGGCCCCAGAGGTTGATCTCCCAGCCGGGCATCGCCCGGATGAGGCCCTCGGAGAAGCCCATGTACCAGTCCGGCTGCGCGCCCGTGGACACGTGGTCCGGGACGTACGGTCCGAGGGCCCAGATCGGGTTGATCGAGGCGATGCCCGCGATGGCCGCGATGATGCCGAAGACCAGGAAGAAGAAGCCGCCGGCCTTCGCCATGTACACCGGGAGCAGCGGCATGCCGACGACGTTGTTGTTCGTCTTGCCGGGACCCGGGAACTGGGTGTGCTTGTGGTAGAAGACCAGGATCAGGTGGGCCACCAGCAGGCCCATCATGATGCCGGGCAGCAGCAGGATGTGGATCGAGTAGAACCGGGCCACGAAGTCGTGGCCGGGGAACTCCCCGCCGAACAGGAACATCGACAGGTACGTGCCGACGACCGGCACGGACAGGATCGCGCCCTGCATGAAGCGGACACCGGTGCCCGAGAGCAGGTCGTCGGGCAGCGAGTAGCCGGTGAAACCGGTGAACATGCCGAGGACCAGCAGCAGGAAGCCGAAGACCCAGTTGATCTCGCGGGGCTTGCGGAACGCGCCGGTGAAGAAGACGCGCATCATGTGCACCATCATCGCCGCGACGAAGATCAGTGCCGCCCAGTGGTGGATCTGCCGGATGAGCAGGCCGCCGCGGACGTCGAAGCTGATGTTCAGTGTCGAGGCGAAGGCCTCGGACATCCGGACACCCTGCATCGGCACGTACGAGCCGTGGTACACGACCTCGTTCATGCTCGGGTGGAAGAACAGCGTCAGGTACACACCCGTGAGGATGATGATGATGAAGCTGTACAGGCAGATCTCACCCAGCATGAAGGACCAGTGGTCCGGGAAGATCTTGCGCATGTTGGACTTGGCCAGGCTGTAGATGCCCAGGCGGCCGTCCGCCCAGTCCGCTACGCGCTCGCCGGCCGGCGCCTTGCGCGCCGTGTCGCCCGGCGCGCCGGGCGCTGATGAATTGGTGGTGGCAGTGCTCATCCGCGCTCCCAGAATGCAGGACCGACGGGCTCTTCGAAGTCGCCGAGCGCTTCGAGGAAGCCTTCGTCATTCACACCGATCCGCAGCTGCGGAAGGGCGTGACCAGCCGGGCCGAAGATGACACGGGCGCCGTCGGAGAGGTCGAAGGTGGACTGGTGGCACGGGCAGAGCACGTGGTGCGTCTGCTGCTCGTACAGGCTGATCGGACAGCCGACGTGGGTGCAGATCTTGGAGTACGCCACGATGCCGTCGTGGGACCACTCCAGCTCCCGCTTGTCCTTGATGTCGTCCGGCTGGATGCGGACGATCATCAGGGCGGCCTTGGCGATCTGGGACATGTAGTCGTGCGCGTCCTCCTCCAGGCCCTCGGGCTTGGCGAAGGTCAGCGAGCCGACCACGATGTCCTCGGGACGCAGCGGCTCCATCGTGTTCTGGTTGATGAGCAGCTTGCCCTTGGCCCACAGGGTCTTGCGCAGCTTGTCCTCGGGCAGCGGGCCCAGGTCGCGCAGCAGCATGACGCCGGAGAGCGGGACCAGGGCCATCGCGCCGAGCATCGTGTTGCGGATCAGCGGCCGGCGGCCGATGCCGGACTCGTTCGCCCCGTCGGCGAAGTCCTGCATGACCCGCGCCTTGACCTCCGGCGGAGCGGCGATCGGGTGGCGCTCGTCGGCGACCTCCACGTCGGACATCAGGGTGCGGGCCCAGTGGACCGCGCCCGCGCCGATGCAGAACAGCGCGACGCCCAGGGTCATACCCAGGGAGAAGTTGAGCGCGCTCACCTTCCCGATGGGGAAGATGTAGACGATCTTGTCGACCGGGAAGATCACGTAGGACGCGATGAAGCCGATCGTGGCCAGCATCGACAGCGTGAACAGCATCGCGACGGTGCGCTCGGAGCGCTTCGCAGCACGCTCGTCGATGTCCTGGATGCGCGGCTTGTGGACCGGCAGGCCCGGGTCGGCGAACGGGGCGTCCGCGACCGCTACGCCACCGTGGTGGACGTCGCCCTGCTCGCTCGGCAGGTGCTTCTCTTCGGGAATGTCTTGGCTACTCATGACTTCTTGGCCTTAGCGGTGTGGGCCGCGACCCAGACGGCGACAGCGATCAGCGCACCCAGACCGAAGATCCAGCCGAACAGACCCTCGGAGACGGGGCCGAGGCCACCGAGCTTGAGCCCGCCGGGGTTGGTCGACTTCTCGCCGTTGACGTTCTGGAGGTACGCGATGATGTCCTTCTTTGCCTGCTCCGGCATGGTGCTGTCCGGGAAGGAAGGCATGTTCTGCGGGCCGGTGAGCATGGCCTCGTAGATGTGCTTCGGCGAGACGTCCTCAAGGTTCGGGGCGTACTTGCCGTTCGTCAGCGCGCCGCCCTCGCCGGTGAAGTTGTGGCACTGCGCGCAGTTGTTGCGGAACAGCTCACCACCCTTGGCGATGTCGGCACCCGCCGGGTCGTACTGCTTCTCGGTCGGCGTGATCGGACCGGCACCGAGGGACGCGATGTACGCGGCCAGCTGGTCGATCTGCGCCTGGGTGTAGATGTTCGGCTTCTTCGGAACCTGCGCGCCGGGCTGCTGCGCGGGCATGCGGCCCGTGCTCACCTGGAAGTCGACGGCCGCGGAGCCGACGCCGACCAGGCTCGGGCCGTCAGAGGAACCCTGACCGCCGGGCCCGTGGCAGCTTGCGCAGCCTACGGCGTAGAGCTTCTGGCCCTCCTCGATGGCGAGGGACTGGGCGGTTTCGTCGGCCTGCGCCTTGCCCGCGGGGGCGAAGGCGGCGTACAGCCCCCCAGTGGCCGCCAGCGCGAGGAGTAGAACGACGACCGCCGCCAGCGGATGGCGTCGTCGTGCGGAGAGCTTTTTCACGGATTACCCCGGTGTCAGGATCTTCTGCGTCGGTGTTTCTGGATGGAGTGCCGGGTCGGGCCCGGCGACGTGTTCGCTACTTGATCAGGTAGATCGTGGCGAAGAGGCCGATCCAGACGACATCGACGAAGTGCCAGTAGTAGGACACGACGATGGCCGACGTGGCCTGTTCGTGGGTGAACCTCTTGGCCGCGTACGTCCGGCCGAGGACCAGCAGGAAGGCGATGAGACCGCCCGTCACGTGCAGACCGTGGAAGCCGGTGGTCAGGTAGAACACCGAGCCGTACGGGCCGGACGAGAGGCTCATGCCTTCGTGCATGACCAGCTCGGTGTACTCGAACACCTGGCCGCCAATGAAGATCGCACCCATGACGAACGTGATGATGAACCACGACCGGAGCTTCTTCACGTCACCGCGCTCGGCGGCGAATACGCCGAGCTGGCAGGTGAGCGAGGAGAGCACCAGGATCGTCGTGTTCGTCGCCGAGAAGGGCAGATTCAAGGCCGAGGCCTGCTCTGTCCAGTACTCGGCGCCCATCACGGATCGCAGGGTGAAGTACATCGCGAAGAGGGCCGCGAAGAACATCAGCTCGGAACTCAACCAGATGATGGTTCCGACGCTGACGAGGTTCGGCCGGTTGACCGTCGGGTGCGCGTGCCCGGTATCTACTGTCGTTGCTGTCGCCACGACCGACATTATGTCGGTCGCTTATCCCGCCCTCACCCCGGGGGGTGCCGTTCGGAGTGTCCGGGGGGTGTGCAAGGCCCGAACGGCCCATCAGATGAGCCAATGAGCGTCTCGCGCGAGGCTGTCCGAACCGATGTTGACACCGCATCGGGAGGAGTAGCATCCCGCGCAACATCAACGTGATTCACGTGACACGTGGAGGAACGAAATGCGGGCGACTGCGCGGGTTCTGGTCTACAGCGACGACGCGGGCACCCGGGAGCAGGTGCGGCTGGCGGCCGGGCGCAGGCCGGCCGCGGACCTGCCGCCGGTGGAGTTCCTGGAGTGCGCGACCCTGCCGGCGGTCCTGTCGGCGCTGGACGCGGGCGGGATCGACGTCTGCGTGCTGGACGGCGAGGCGTCCCCGGCCGGGGGCATGGGTGTGGCCCGGCAGATCAAGGACGAGATCTTCCGGTGCCCGCCGGTACTGCTGCTGATGGGGCGCCCCCAGGACGCCTGGCTGGCCACCTGGAGCCGCGCGGACGCCGCGGTCACTCTTCCGGTGGATCCGGTGGACTTCGCGGACGCCCTGGCGCGCCTCCTGCGCTCGCGCCTGTCCTCCTCGGCCGCCTGACCCCCTCCCGGACGTCCCCGGGGCCCGTACGGCTCACCCGTCCGTGTGCGAAGCCGCCACGGGAGGGTGAGCCGGGCGCTGGGCCTAGACGCTGGGCCGGAGGCGGGCCTGGTCCATCGGGCTGCGGCCTTCCTGGGTGCCCTTGAGGAGGGCGCTGCCTTCGCGCCAGTCCTTCCAGTCCATGTTCCAGTCGCCGAAGCCGTTGCCGAAGATGTCCATGTCGTCGCCGATGCTGTTGACGACCTGGACGATGTCGCCCTCGTTGATGTTCTCGTAGAACCAGGCGGCGTTGCCCGTGCTCATGCCCGTGCAGCCGTGGCTGACGTTGGCGTAGCCGTGCGAGCCGACGGACCAGGGCGCGGCATGGACGTATTCACCGCTCCAGGTGACCCGGGTGGCCCAGTAGACGGGCAGGTTGTAGTACTCGCTGCCGCCGATGCCGACGGTGTCCCCGCGCATCTGCACGTAGTACTGCTTGCCGAGCACCACCTTGATGCCGTTGCGGGTGGAGAAGCCGGGCTTGCCGGTGGTCACCGGGATGGAATTGATCACTTCTCCGTTGCGCCGGAACGTGAGCCAGTGCGAGGAGGCGTCGGTGGTGACCTCCACCCGGTCGCCGATCTCCAGCTTCAGCGGCTTGGCCGCGGCCCCGTGGAGGTCATCGGTGATCTTGATGCCCTCCAGGTTGCTCCGTACGGAGACGGTGGAGTTGGCGGGCCAGTACTCCTTGGGCCGGTAGTGCAGCTTCTTGTCGTCCACCCAGTGCCAGGCGCCCTCGACGCCGGGCGGGGTGTCCACGATCAGGCCCCGTTCCACGACGGCGCGGGCGGCCTTGTCCTTGACGGGCTCGTTGAGCTCCGCCGTGATGGGCTGTCCGACGCCGTACTTGCCCTCCTCAGGGCCGAATTCGACCTTGAGGACCCCTTTGGACGGGGTGGTGTCGAAGGACAGCGTGCGCCGCCCCGGAGCCCCGCGCTCGTCCTCGGTGCTCACGGTCGCCGTGTAGTGGGCGCCCGCGGCCAGCGGGGCCGTGCTGTGCCAGCGGTCCCCCTTGGCGCTGAGCTCGCCCGCGAGGCGGCGGCCGTGGCCGTCCACGACGGTCACGTCCGTGATGCGGCCCTCACCGGTCTTGGCGGTGACTTCGAGGGGGCGACCGGGGTCGACGGGGCGGCCGTTGGCGCTCTGGTTGAAGGCGACCTGATCGCCCGCGTCGTACGGGCGGACGGACAGCGGATCGTCGTCGGACCCGCAGGCGGTGGCGCCGGCCCCGAGGGACGCGACCAGCAGGGAGCAGCTGAGTACCGTCCAAAGACGCGGTGAGTGCTTCATGGAACCAACGCTATGAAGATATGACAATTACGGCGCGCCGGATGACTGCAAACGAGGGGCCCGGACTCCTCCGAAGAGGTGTCCGGGCCCCAGGTGCCGCGCGGCGGGGCCGCGCGGGTGCTGCTACTGGTTCTGGTTCTCACCGCGGTAGTACTCGTACACCCAGCCCCACAGGCCGATCAGGATCAGCGGCGCCGAGAAGTACATCAGCCACCAGCCGAAGATGACGCCCATGAACGCGAAGGCACCACCGATGGCCAGGGACAGCGGCTGCCAGCTGTGCGGGGAGAAGAACCCCAGCTCGCCGGCCTCGTCGGCGACATCGGCCTCCAGGTTGTCCTGGGCCATCTCGTCGACGCGCTTGGCCGTGAAGGCCAGGTAGTAGCCGATCATCACGCTCAGGCCGAAGGCCAGGAAGAGCGCCGTGGTACCGACTGGCTCCTTCGACCACACGCCGTACACGACGGCCATGATCAGGATGAAGAAGGAGAGCCAGAGGAACATCTTGCCCTGGATCTTCACTTGCCGGCCTCCTTGCCACCGGTGACGGCCGGGGTGGCGACGCTGTGGTCCTCAAGGTGGTCGAGGGCCGCGATCTCCGGGTGGTGCAGGTCGAACGCCGGGGACTCGGAACGGATCCGCGGCAGGGTGATGAAGTTGTGCCGCGGCGGCGGGCAGGACGTCGCCCACTCCAGCGAACGGCCGTAGCCCCACGGGTCGTCGACCTCGATCTTCTTCCCGTACTTCGCCGTCTTCCAGACGTTGTACATGAAGGGCAGCATCGACAGGCCGAGCAGGAACGAGCTGATCGTCGAGATCGTGTTCAGCGCGGTGAAGCCGTCCGCGGCGAGGTAGTCCGCGTAGCGGCGCGGCATGCCCTCGGCGCCCAGCCAGTGCTGCACCAGGAAGGTGCCGTGGAAGCCGATGAACAGCGTCCAGAAGGTGATCTTGCCGAGGCGCTCGTCCAGCATCTTGCCCGTGAACTTCGGCCACCAGAAGTGGAAGCCGGAGAACATCGCGAAGACCACGGTGCCGAAGATGACGTAGTGGAAGTGCGCGACGACGAAGTACGAGTCGGAGACGTGGAAGTCCATCGGGGGCGAGGCCAGGATGACGCCGGTCAGACCACCGAAGGTGAAGGTGATCAGGAAGCCGACGGCCCAGAGCATCGGTGTCTCGAAGGACAGCGACCCCTTCCACATGGTGCCGATCCAGTTGAAGAACTTCACACCGGTCGGTACCGCGATCAGGAAGGTCATGAAGGAGAAGAACGGCAGCAGCACACCGCCGGTGACGTACATGTGGTGGGCCCACACGGTCACCGAGAGGCCGGCGATCGCGATCGTCGCCGCGATCAGGCCGATGTAACCGAACATCGGCTTGCGCGAGAAGACCGGGATGACCTCGGAGATGATGCCGAAGAACGGCAGCGCGATGATGTACACCTCTGGGTGCCCGAAGAACCAGAAGAGGTGCTGCCACAGCAGGGCGCCGCCGTTGGCCGCGTCGAAGATGTGCGAACCGAACTTGCGGTCGGCCTCCAGCGCGAAGAGCGCGGCGGCCAGGACCGGGAAGGCCAGCAGGACCAGGACACCGGTCAGCAGGACGTTCCACGTGAAGATCGGCATGCGGAACATCGTCATGCCGGGCGCGCGCATGCAGATGATCGTGGTGATGAAGTTGACCGAGCCGAGGATCGTGCCGAAGCCGGAGAAGGCCAGACCCATGATCCACATGTCGGCGCCGATACCCGGGGACCGGACCGCGTCCGACAGCGGGGAGTAGGCGAACCAGCCGAAGTCGGCCGCACCCTGCGGGGTGGCGAAGCCGGCGACCGCGATGGTCGAGCCGAAGAGGTAGAGCCAGTAGGCGAACATGTTCAGCCGCGGGAACGCCACGTCGGGCGCGCCGATCTGCAGCGGCATGATCCAGTTCGCGAAACCGGCGAACAGCGGCGTCGCGAACATCAGCAGCATGATCGTGCCGTGCATCGTGAACGCCTGGTTGAACTGCTCGTTCGACATGATCTGCGTGCCCGGGCGGGCCAGCTCGGCGCGCATGAACAGTGCCATGACGCCGCCGATGATGAAGAACACGAACGACGTGACCAGGTACATCGTGCCGATGGTCTTGTGGTCGGTGGTGGTGAGCCACTTCACGACCACGTTGCCCGGCTGCTTGCGCCGCACCGGCAGCTCGTTCTCGTACGAGTCAGCTGCGGCGGCACCCTGGGATTCGTTGAGGATGCTCACAGTGTGTTCGTCTCCGCGTTCCGGGCCGGGTCGGTCTGCTGGATGCCGGCCGGCAGGAAGCCGGTCTGACCCTTCTCCGCCAGCTCCTTCAGGTGCGCCCGGTACTCCTCGGGCGAGACCACCTTGACGTTGAAGAGCATCCGGGAGTGGTCGACGCCGCACAGCTCGGCGCACTTGCCCATGAAGGTGCCCTTTTGGGACGGGGTGACTTCGAAGACGTTGGTGTGGCCCGGGATGACGTCCTGCTTGAACAGGAACGGGACCACCCAGAAGGAGTGGATCACGTCGTTCGACGACAGGATGAAGCGGACCTTCTCCCCCACGGGGAGGACCAGGGTCGGCCCCGGGTTGTTGGTGTCTTCGTTCCGGTCGCCCGGGACACCCTTCTGGTAGACGCCCTCGGCGCCCGCCGGGAAGTCCTTGGTGTAGCGGTCCGGGATCGAGGCCAGTTCCTTCGGAACCGCGCCCGCCTTGGGGCTCGCCGCGTCTCCGTCGACGTTCTCGACGTAGTTGAAGCCCCAGCTCCACTGGAAGCCGATCACGTTGATCGTGTGCGCCGGCTTGGCGGAGAGGGCGAGCAGCTTCGACTCGTCGCGCGCGGTGAAGTAGAAGAGCACCGAGACGATGATGAGCGGGACCACGGTGTACAGCGCCTCGATGGGCATGTTGTACCGGGTCTGCGGGGGGACCTCGATCTTCGTCCGGCTGCGCCGGTGGAAGATGACGCTCCACATGATCAGGCCCCACACCAGGATGCCCGTGATGAGAGCGGCCGCCCAGGATCCCTGCCACAGGGAGAGGATGCGAGGCGCCTCCTCAGTGACCGGGGTGGGCAATCCGAGGCGGGGGAAGTCTTTCCAGGTGTACGAGCAACCAGTGGCGGTCGCCAGGACCACGCCCGCAGTCAGCGCCTGCAGCAGCTTCCGCCGCATCGGGCGCCGCGGCGAGCGGTCGGAGCCGTAGGGACTCACGTAGCGCCTTCCCGAGAGTCTCGGCCCGCGCGGCCGGCCGCGGCCGCTGTTCGGGTCGGTCGCCGGCCCTGACGCAGGCAGGGGTTTGGATGTTTATGCGGACCAAACCCTACTGGACGCTATTTGGGGTCGCGCGGGGAGGGTGCCCAACGCGCCGCTACTGCCCCCGAAGGGATGGATCCGCCGTACGGGGGACGGCGGAACCGGCCCCGAACGGCGGGCCGCGGACGGCATCTGACGGCCCCTGACCCCGGATGCGGCGGGCCGCGCGCCCGGCCGCCGCCCGGCCCCTCCCGACCGGGGTGCGCCGCGCCCCGCCGCGTCCCCTTACGGTGGCCGGATGCCGTACTTCGACACCGCGTCCGCCGCTCCCCTGCACCCCGTGGCCCGGCAGGCGTTGCAGGCCTCCCTGGACGAGGGCTGGGCCGATCCGGCCCGGCTGTACCGGGAGGGCCGGCGCGCCCGACTGCTGCTGGACGCGGCGCGGGAGGCGGCGGCGGAGGCCGTGGGCTGCCGCGCGGACGAGCTGGTGTTCACTCCTTCGGGGACGCACGCGGTTCACACGGGCGTCGCGGGCGTGCTCGCGGGACGCCGGCGTGTCGGCGGCCGTCTGGTCGTATCCGCGGTCGAACACAGTTCTGTACTCCAGGCGGCACAGGCGCACGAGGCACGCGGCGGCACGGTCGCCCTGGTCCCCGTCGCCGCCTCGGGCGCGGTGGCGGCCGCCGACTACGGCGCGGCGCTGCTCCCGGGGACGGCGCTGGCCTGCCTCCAGTCGGCCAACCACGAGGTGGGGACGGTCCAGCCGGTGGCGGACGTGGCCGACCTGTGCGCGGCGGCCGGGGTGCCGCTGCTCGTGGACGCGGCCCAGTCGCTGGGCTGGGGACCGGTGGAGGGCGCGTGGTCCGTCCTGACCGCCAGCGCGCACAAGTGGGGCGGCCCGCCGGGAGTGGGCCTGCTGGCGGTCCGCAAGGGCGTCCGCTTCTCACCCCAAGGCCCCGCCGACGAACGGGAGTCGGGCCGCTCCCCCGGCTTCGGGAACCTGCCGGCGGTCGTCGCGGCGGCGGCTTCGCTGCGCGCCGTACGGGCGGACGCCGACGCGGAGGCGGCCCGGCTGCGGGTCCTGGTGGACCGGATCCGGCGCCGGGTCGTGCGGCTGGTCCCGGACGTGGAGGTGGTGGGCGACGCGGACCGCAGGCTGCCGCACCTGGTCACCTTCTCCTGCCTGTACGTCGACGGGGAGACGCTGCTGCACGAGCTCGACCGGGCGGGCTTCTCCGTCTCGTCCGGCTCCTCCTGCACGAGCTCCACGCTGACCCCCAGTCATGTGCTGCGGGCGATGGGGGTGCTCTCGGAGGGGAACGTACGGGTCTCCCTGCCGCGGGGGACCACGGCGGAGGAGGTCAACGCGTTCCTGGAGGTGCTCCCGGGTGCGGTGGCGGGCGTACGGGAGCGGCTCGGCGTGGCCGAGGTCCCGGCGGCGGCCCCGGTGGCGGAGTCGGTGGAGCTGGACGCGCTCGGGCTGCGCTGCCCGCAGCCGGTGATCGAGCTGGCCCGAGCCATCGGCACCGTGCCGGTGGGAGGGACGGTGACGGTGCTGTCGGACGACGAGGTCGCGGGGCTGGACGTACCGGCGTGGTGCGGGATGCGGGGCCACGCGTACCTGGGCGCGGCCGAGCGCCCGGTGGGCGTGGCGTACACCGTCCGGCGCCTGCACTGACCCGAGGGGCCCGCGCCTGCACTGAGCCCGGGGGCCCGCGTACAGCGCCCCGGACGGCCGCGGGGCCGGCGCCGGCCAGTGGCGGCGCCGGCCCCGTTCTCCGCGCGTCGGGTCAGGACAGGCGGGCGCGGACCTCCGCCGCCGCCTCTTCGCCGTAGGCCTTGGTGAAGCGCTCCATGAAGTGGGCCCGGGCCAGGGTGTACTCCTGGGTGCCGAGCGTCTCGATGACCAGCGTCGCCAGCATGCAGCCCAGCTGCGCCGCCCGCTCCAGGCCGACCCCCCAGGTCAGGCCGGTCAGGAAGCCCGCGCGGAACGCGTCGCCGACACCCGTCGGATCGACCTTCGCGGCCTCCTCCGGGACGCCGACCACGATCGGCTCCTCGCCGACGCGCTCGATCTTGACGCCGTTGGAGCCGAGGGTGGTGACCCGCGTACCGACCTTGGCCAGGATCTCGGCGTCGGACCAGCCCGACTTCGACTCGATGAGGCCCTTCTCGTACTCGTTCGAGAAGAGGTACGTCGCGCCCTCCATCAGGGTGCGGATGTTGTCGCCGTCCATGCGGGCGATCTGCTGCGAGAAGTCGGCGGCGAAGGGGATCCCGCGCGTCCGGCACTCCTCGGTGTGGCGCAGCATCGCCTCGGGGTCGTCCGCGCCGATCAGGACCAGGTCCAGCCCGCCGACGCGGTCGGCGACCGCCTTCAGTTCGATCAGGCGGGCCTCGCTCATCGCGCCCGTGTAGAAGGAGCCGATCTGGTTGTGGTCGGCGTCCGTGGTGCACACGAAGCGCGCGGTGTGCAGCACCTCGGAGATCCGGACGGACTCGGTGTCGACGCCGTGGCGGTCCAGCCAGGCGCGGTACTCGTCGAAGTCCGAGCCGGCGGCGCCGACCAGGATCGGGCGGCTGCCGAGCTGCCCCATGCCGAAGCAGATGTTCGGGCCGACACCGCCCCGCCGGACGTCGAGGTTGTCGACGAGGAAGGAGAGGGAGACCGTGTGCAGCTGGTCCGCGACCAGCTGGTCGGCGAATCGGCCGGGGAAGGTCATGAGGTGGTCAGTGGCGATGGAGCCGGTGACTGCGATGCGCACGGCGTGGACGCTCCTGCTGCGGAGGACGGCGAGGGGACAGTCAAAACTACCCGGTCACCGGCCCCTGGCCCAACGGCCGAAACTACCTCGTAGTAGGTCTTTCTTACCGTGGGACGAGGTGCCTACGGTGCCCCCATGACCTACACCGACGGCTTCGGCTCCCCCGAGTACACCGCTGACGTGCGCGTCGCGGAAGGCTCGCGGCGGCCCGGTTTCGCGCGTCTGCTCGGCGACTGCGCCCGGATGGCCCCGCACTGGGCGGTCCCGGCGGGTCCCCGGGCGGCCCGGGTGGCGCCCTCCCAGATCCACGGCATCAGGGTCCCGCCGGCCTCGGCGCGCCTGATCGCCTCCACGGCCGAGTACGGGGACTAGGCCGTCTCTTTCGGATCTTGCCGGATCCCGCCGGGGGCCCGGTCGGGACGGGACCGTCCGGGTCAATCCGGAGCGCGCCGGGGAACCGGTTGCGCCGCTGCTTCGTCACACCCGCATCAGGCAGGACGGGACAGTGAAGGAGCGATGCGGTGACCAGCGAAGAACCGGGCACATCACGCGGCACACGACGGCGGCCGGCCTGGGCCGTCGGTTCGATCGCGGCCGCCGTCCTGCTCGCGGGCGGCGGCACCGCGTACTGGGCGTCCACCGCCCACAGCGACGGCGGGCAGCCCGCCCGTACGGCGGACCGGGCGGCCTCCGCGCCCCGCGACGCCGGTGACCCCTCGGGGCCCGCCATCGCGCCCGGGGAGCCGGACCCGGCCGGCGGCGGGGTGGTCTACCGGGCCGACGCGGAACTGCCGGAGGCCCCGGCGGGCACCGCGCCCACCTTCGTGGCGTCGGGCGAGGTCACCTCGGAGGAGGTGGCGCGGCTCGCCGCGGCGCTCGGCGTCGCCGGGGCCCCGAGGCTCACCGGGGACACCTGGCTGGCCGGCGAGGCCGCCGACGGTGCCGGGCCCCGCCTCACGGTGTCCCGCAAGGCGCCGGGGACCTGGACCTTCAGCCGCTTCCAGGCGGGTGCGGGCAACGGCGTCGGGGACGACTGCGTGCGCGGCAAGGACACCTGCGGTCCGGCCACCCTGCCCCGGGACGGCGGGACCACGATCACCGGTACGGACCCGGCGGCGGGTACGGACGCGGCCGCGGGCCGGCCGGTGTCCGAGGAGGCCGCCCGGGCGGCCGCGGCGCCGGTGCTGGCCGCGGCCGGGCAGGACGGGGCCGCCCTGGACGCGCGGCTCGTCCAGGGCTCGGTGCGGGTGGTGAGCGCGGACCCGGTGGTCGGCGGGCTGCCGACGCGCGGCTGGTCCTCGAAGGTCAGCGTGGGCGCCGACGCTTCGGTGGTGACGGGCAGCGGTGAGCTGAAGACGCCGGTACGGGCCGCCGAGCAGCCGGTGGTCGGGGCCGTGGAGGCGCTGGCCCGACTGAACGCGAGGTCGGGTGGCCCGGACGGTACGGGCCCGGGGCCGAGCGGGTGCGCGACCTCGGTCCCGGTGGCTCCGGACACCCCGGTGGGGGCGACGGACACGGTGCCGTGCAACCCGGAGCCCCGGCCGATGAAGCCGCCGCGCACGGAGTCGGTGCGCGGTGCGGTCTTCGGACTGGTGCCGGGGACGGTGGACGGGGCGCGGGCCCTGGTTCCGGCCTGGCTCTTCGAGGTGGCCGGCGCGAACGGCGGGGCCGCTCGCACGGTGACCGAGCCGGCGGCGGTGGAGGTGGGCTCCGCGGCCCCGAAGGAGGGCCGGACCGTGCCCGGGTTCTCGTACGCGGAGGCCGAGCGGAAGCTCACGGTCAACTTCTGGGGCGGCGCGTGCAGCACCTACGCCGTGGAGGCGCGGGAGCACGCCGAGTCGGTCATGGTGAAGATCACGGACACGCCGAACCAGCCCGGCCGGGCCTGCATCCTGGTCGCGCAGGAGATGTCCCTGACGGTGACGCTCAAGGAACCGCTGGGCGAGCGAAAGGTGCTCGACGCGACGACGGGCAAGCCGCTGCCCCGGCAGTAGTCGGGGAGGCGGCGGGTACGACGAGGGCCCGCCCCCCGGTCGTGG
>NZ_JBHXRU010000084.1:0-28353 GCF_042716255.1 Streptomyces sp. NPDC058662
GGCGGGTCCACCGCTCCCGTGTCCGTCCTCCTCCTCGCGGCCGAGACCTCTGGGGAGCTGGCCCGCCTGCTGGCCTCGCCCGCGGCGCCGGCCTCCTCCGCCTCCTCCGCCAGCGACGACGCCGCCGCCGCGCACGGTGGCCCGTACCGGCTGGCGATCGCCGGGCCGACCCCGGAGCGCCGGGCGCTGGCGGCGAAGGTCCTCGCGCGCGGCCGCCCTTGGCGCGGCCGGGGCGGGGTGTGGTTCACTCCGCGGCCGCTGCTCGGCCCGTACGCCGCCGAGCCCGGCGGTCGGCTCGCCCTGCTCTTCCCGGGCCTGGAGCCGGATTTCGCACCCGCCCTGGAGGAGGTGGCCGCTCGCCTGAGCCTGGCGGCCCCCGCGCTGTCCGGCGGCGGGGAGCTCGTCGAACGCGCCCTCGACGCCCTTGCCACCGGCCGCTTCTTCGCCCGGGTCCTGGCCGAACTGGACATCCGTCCGGACCTGGTGGCGGGGCACAGCCTCGGCGAGTGGGCCGCCATGGTGGTCGCCGGAATGTACCCGCGGGACGCCGTCGACACCTTCCTCAGCTCCCTGCGGCCGGGCTCGCTCGCCGTACCGGACCTCGTGTACGCGGCCCTCGGCTGCGGCGCCCGGCAGGCGGCGGCAGCCCTGCACGGTGTGGAGGGGGTGGCCGTCAGCCACGACAACTGCCCGCACCAGTCGGTGGTGTGCGGTCCCCCGGAACGGATCACGGAGGTACTGGGCCGACTGGCCGGCGAGGGAGTGCTGGGCCAGGAGTTGCCGTTCCGGTCGGGTTTCCACACGCCCATGTGGGAGCCGTACCTCGGCCAGGTACGGGACGCGTTCGCGCGGCTGCCGCTGCGGACGGCCGAGGTTCCGGTCTGGTCGGCCACCACGGCCGCCCCGTACCCCTCCGGGCCGCGGGAGATCCGCGAGCTCGTGATCCGGCACCTGCTGGAACCGGTGGACTTCCGCTCCTTGACCCTGCGGCTGCACGAGGCGGGCGTACGGGCGTTCGTGTCGGCCGGGCCGGGCGGCCTGACCGGCTTCGTGCAGGACACGCTGCGCGGGACGGAGCACCTCGCGGTCGCCGCCTCCACCCCGCGCCTGTCCGGGCCGGACGCCGTGCGCCACATGGCCGCGGCCTTGTGGACGGAGGGACTGCAGCCCCGCTGGGACCGGCTCGCCGACCGGTCGGCGCCGCCGCGCGCCGGGCACCCGGTCCGGCTCGACCTGGGTTCCCCGCTGGTGCGCCTGAACGGCGCCGCGGGCACCCTGCGGGAAGCCGCGCCGCGCACCGGGTCGGGACGCCCGGCCGCCGCCGCGGACCGGCCGGTCCTGCTGTCGGCCCTGGACGCCGTCCTCGACGCGACCGAGGACGCCGCGCGCGCCGTCACCGCGGCCCTGACCGCCGCGCCCCCGGACCCGGTGGTGGCAGCGCCGACGCCCGCGGCACCGCATCCGACCCCGGCCCAGGCCAGGCCGAAGGCCCAGGCCCCGGCGCCGGTGCCGGCCCAGACCCAGACCCCGGCCCCGGCCCCGGCCCCGGCCCCGCCGCCGGTTCCGGTGCCGGTCCCGGCCCAGACAACACCCCCGGCCCAGACAACACCCCCGGCCCCGGCCCCGCCTCCGGTCCCGGCGGCCGCCGCGCCCGCTGCCGGGCCGCCGCGGAAGCGGACCCGGCGGCTCTCCCTCGACACCCTCCCCTCCGTCCGCGACCACTGCGTCTACCTCCAGCCCGACGGCTGGCCGGAGGAGTCCGACCGCTTCCCCGTCGTCCCCATGACCACCATGCTGGAGCTGGCCGCCGAGGCCGCCCTCGCCGTCCGGCCGGGACGGGTCGTCACCGGCTTCGAGGACATGCGCGCCCTGCGCTGGCTGCCCGTGGCGCCCGCCGTCGATGTCGAGTTCACCACCCGCCCGGAGGGTGACGGCCGCGTCCGGGTGGCCATCGGCGACTGTGCTTCCGTCACCGTCCTCCTCGGGTCCGGCCACGGCCCGCCGTCCGCGCCCGATCCGTCGCCGCTGACGGGCGAACGCGTCGCGCCGGTCTCCGCCGAGGCGCTCTACCGGGACCGCTGGATGTTCCACGGCCCCCGGTTCGCCGGAGTCCACGAGGTCACCGCCGTCGGGGACGACGGCATCCGCGGGGTGCTCCGGGCGCTGCCCGCGCCGGGCGCCCTGCTCGACGCCGCCGGGCAGCTCCTCGGACACTGGATGCAACTGCGCCTGGACGGCGACAAACTCGTGTTCCCCGCCGTCCTCGCGCGGGTCCGGCTCCACGGCCCCCCGCCCGCGCCGGGGACGCTGCTGGCGGCCACCGCCCGGATCCGCGAGGTGGGGCCGACCTCCGTACGCGGGGACGTGGAGCTCCGCACCCCCGGCGGCGCGGTGTGGGCGCGGCTGGAGGACTGGACGTACCGACGGTTCGCCGCCGATGAGCGGGTGTGGCCGATGAAGTTCACCCCGGAGGTGTCCGGGATCGGCGAACCGCAGCCCGGCGGCTGGTGCGCGGCCGCCCGCCGCTGGAGCGACCCCGCCTCGCGGGAGCTGGTCATGCGCCGCTACCTCGGCGCCGCCGAGCGCGCCGTGTACGAGCAACTCGCACCCCGCGCCCGCGGGCCCTGGCTGCTGGGCCGGATCGCGGCGAAGGACGCGCTGCGGCAGCTGCTGTGGGACCGGGGCGCCGGGCCGGTGTTCCCGGCCGAGGTCACGGTCGGCAACGACGCGGCGGGCCGCCCGGTGCCCGGCGGTGCGGCCGCCGGACTGCACCTGACCCTGGCGCACAAGGACCGGATCGCCGTCGCCCTCGCGCACCCCGGCGCCCCCGTCGGCATCGACGTCGAGCCGGTGGCCGAGGACCCGGGCGCTCTGCTCCGCGTCGCGCTCACCGCGGACGAGCACGGCCTCGCGGAGCGACTCGCGGCCGGGGACGGGTCCGGTCTCGCGTCGGCCGTCACCCTCCTGTGGTGCGCCAAGGAGGCCGCCGCGAAGGCCGAGGGTACGGGCCTCGGGGGGCGGCCCCTGCGGTGGCGGGTGAGCGAGGACCCCGCGGGCGGGCTGCGGGTCGTCTCCCCCGCCGGACGTGTCCACCGCGTGGGCACGGCGACGCACGCGGGTCATCTCGTCGCCTGGACCGTCCCCACCAGCGCCACCGCCGTCCCCACGGCCACCACCACCGCCACCGCCACGGCCGCTTCAGCCGTGTCTGCCGCTCCGGCCGCTTCCACCGCTCCGGCCGAGGGCCGCCCCCGCGCCTCGCGCCCCGCCCCCGCAGTCCTTCCGACCCCCACGGAGACCAGCCATGGAATCTGACATCCTCGCCGAGATCACCGGCATGCTCGTCCGCGTCGTCGGCGACGAGTTCCTCCTCGCCGACGAGGTCACCCCGAAGACCACGTTCAACGAGGACCTGGCGCTGGAGAGCATCGAGTTCGTCGCCCTCGCGGAGCTGCTGCACGAGCGCTACGGATCCGGGGTCGACCTGATGGGCTTCCTCGCGGAGAAGGACATGGAGGCGATCCTGGCCATGTCGGTCGGCGAGCTCGTCGACCACATCGCGAGGACGGCTCACGGCGCGCTCGACGCGCTGCCGGTCCGCCCGGTCACGACAGCCTGATCCGCCATGGCCGAGATCCTCGCCAACGGGCTGCGCTTCCACGTCCAGCGGCTGCCCGCGGCCGACGTCCCCCCGTCCGGTACCGCCGCGGGCGGCCGGGACGTCCCGGTCGTCTTCCTGCACGGCCTGGTCGTCGACAACCTCTCCAGCTTCTACTGCCCGCTGGCCCTGCCGCTGGCCCGGGCCGGGCACGAGGTGGTCCTCTACGACCTGCGCGGCCACGGCCTCAGCGAACGCCCGGCCTCCGGGTACGACCATCTCGGCGCCGTCCGGGACCTGCTCGCACTGCTCTCCGTGCTCGGGCTGGACGGCCGCCCCGTGCACCTCGTCGGCAACAGCTACGGCGGCACGCTCGCCCTGCACACCGCCCTCGCCCGGCCCGGTCTCGTCGCGGGCCTGACCCTGCTCGAACCACCGCTCAGCGGCCCCTGGGTGGAGAACATGCTCGACACGCTGTCCGTCGCCGCGCTCAGCCTGGAGGACAGCCAGGTCCCTGCCGAACTGCTCTCGCTGCGGCTGCGCAAGCAGGCGAAGCTGACAGCCGTCGCCGACGCGCTGTTGAACGGGACCACCCTGATCGACGACATCGCGGCCGGCCGCACCTTCACCCCCGCCGACTACGCCGGGCTCGGCTGCCCGGTCCTGGTCGTCTGCGGGGAGCACTCCGAACTGGTCGCGGGCGCCGCGGAACTGGCCCGGCACGCGCCGCGCAGCGCACTGCGGATCCTGCCCGGGCTGGGGCACGACGTGCTCAAGGACACCGGTGGTGTGCTGCTGGGCGCCGTACTGGCGCACGCGGCGGCCGTCCGCCGGGCCGCGACGGGAGCACTGATCGTATGAGGTTCCTGTTCGTCGTCCCGCCATTGGCGGGCCACGTCAACCCGACGGTGGCCGTCGCCGCCGAACTGGCCGCCCGCGGACACGAGATGGCCTGGACCGGTCCGGCCGAGGTACTGTCCGCGCTGCTTCCCGCCCACGCCCGGCTGTTCCCCGCCGGGGACGCCGCCGGCGCGGAGTCCGCCGGGTACGCCGCGCTGCACGGGCGGTGGCGGGACCTGCGGGGTGTCGCTGCGCTGCGGTTCCTGTGGGCGGAGGCGCTGGTGCCGCTGGCCCGTGCGATGGTGCCCGGGGTCGAGCGGGCCGTCGCGGCCTTCGCCCCGGACGTGGTGGTCGCCGACCAGCAGGCGATGGCGGGAGCCGTGGTCGCGCGCCGGCTCGGCGTCCCCTGGGCCACCTCGGCGAGTACCTCGGCCGAGTTCACGCGGCCGTTCGCCGGGTTCCCCAAGGTGGGCGCGTGGGTGGCCGACCAGCTGGCCGGGCTGCTGGCCGAGTGCGGGGCGCCGCCCGGCTGGGATCCGCGGTTCTCCGACCGGCTCGTGCTGGTCTTCTCCACGCCGGAGCTGATCGGCGGAGCCGACCCCCTCCCCGGCCACTACGCCTGCGTGGGGCCCGCTCTCGGCGCCCGCCCCGCGGGTGCGGACTTCCCCTGGCAGCGGCTCGACCCGGACCGCCGGCGCGTGCTGGTCTCTCTCGGCACGCTGAACCAGGAGGCGGGTTCGCGGTTCTACGCCGCCGCCCTGGCGGCCGGGGAACGGCTCGCGGACCGGGTGCAGCTGATCGTGGCCGCGCCCCCGCACCTGGCCGACCGATTTCCCGCGCACGCCCTGCTCCGGGAGGCGGTGCCGCAACTGCGGCTGCTGCCCCACCTGGACGCCGTCGTCTGCCACGGCGGCCACAACACGGTGTGCGAGGCGCTCGCCCACGGCCTGCCGCTGGTCGTGGCCCCGATCCGGGACGACCAGCCGGTCGTCGCGCGGCAGGTGGTCGACGCCGGGGCCGGGGTCCGGGTGCGTTTCGGCCGGGCCCGGCCGGCCGATCTGCACGACGCGCTCACCGCCGTACTGGAGGACTTCGGCCCGCACCGTCGTGCGGCCCGGCGCATCCAGGCGTCCTTCGCCGCCGCGGGTGGCGCCGCCACCGCGGCCGACAGGTTGGAGAAGCTGTCATGAGTCCTCGGCTTTCCCTCGCGATCACCGTGGCCCTCGGCGCGGGGACGGTACGGGCGCGCCACCGCCTGCGCGCACTGCCCGTACTGCCCGCGCTGCCTGAACTACGCGGGCTGCTCCCCGGTGGGGAGCCCGCCGTGGCGGAGTCTGGCGTGGCGGCGTCTGCCGGCGGGGAGTACGCCGCCGGGCCGCGTCGGCGGCTGCTCACCGCGCGGGGCGTGGCGGCGGACGCGGGAGTCCTCGCGGCGGCCCGCGCCCACGCCGAGCGGGAGGGCCTGGACGTGCTGGAGCTGCTGCCGGCGGACCTGGCCGCGGAGGAGGCCCTCGGTCTCCTGCGGCTGGTAGACCCGGCCCGGTACCGCCGGGACAGGCTCGCCCAGGGGCGCGGCGCGGGGTACGCCGTGCTCGTCGGCGAGGACGTCCTGGAGCGGGCCGGGGTCGATCCGGACCGGTCCTGGGACCGGGTGGAACTCCTCGCGCTCGGACGCCGTTTGAAGGAGTACGCCACCGCCTCGACGGATCTGGCCGTCGCCCCCGGCCTCAGCGCCCGCGCGGTGCCCGCCGGTCCGGGAGGCCGTGCCGCCGGGCTGCGGGCGCAGGGTCTTCCGCCGGCGCTGCTGTCGGCGCTCCAGCTGGCCGGTCTCGCGCTGCTGGCGGGGGCGGCCGTGCGGGGCGGCCGCTGGGGTGCGGCCGCGGCCGGGCTGTACTGGCTGCAGCCCGTGCTGGTGCTGGGCACCGGCGGACCGCTGCGCCCCGCGGACCTGGCGGGGGCGAGCGCGGTCCGGCCGCTGCGCTCGCTGCGTGCCGCGTTGCGCACGGCCGCCGGATCCCGCTCGCAAGGGAGCGACGGGACTCGTAAGGACGGCGTGTGGGAGGACGGAGCCCGGGGGGACGGGGCGCAGGGGGACGGGGCGCAGGGGGACGGGGCCTGGTACGCCGCCGCTCTCGCGGACGGTACCGACCGGTTCTTCGAACCCAGGCGTCCCGACTGCCCGTGGTGCGGCTCGCCGCGGCTGGAGGTGCTGGTCCGGATGCCGGACCTGCTGCAGCGCAAGCCGGGACGCTTCACGCTGGAGCGGTGCGCGTCCTGCGCGCATGTGTTCCAGAACCCCCGGCTGACGGTGGAGGGGCTGGACTTCTACTACCGCGACTTCTACGACGGGCGCGGCGGCGAGGGCGTCGGGGTGGTCTTCGGCCGGCTCGGGGCCCATTACCGGGCGCGGGCCGCGATGCTCGCCCCGTACGCCCGCCCGGCCACCTGGCTGGATGTCGGCACCGGCCACGGGCACTTCTGCAACGTCGCGCGTGACGTGTGGCCGGACACCCGCTTCGACGGCCTCGACATGGGCAGCGGTATCCGGGACGCGGAGCGGCGGGGCTGGGTCACCATTGGCTACCAGGGCCAGTTCCCCGACCTCGCCGACAAGCTGGCCGGCCAGTACGAGGCCGTCAGCATGTACCACTACCTGGAGCACACCCGCGACCCGTTCGCCGAACTGGACGCGGCCGCACGCGTCCTGGCACCCGGCGGCCACCTGCTGATCGAACTGCCCGATCCGCGGTCGCGGATGGCCCGCCTGCTGGGCCC
This sequence comes from Streptomyces sp. NPDC058662, assembly GCF_042716255.1. NCBI lineage: Bacteria > Bacillati > Actinomycetota > Actinomycetes > Kitasatosporales > Streptomycetaceae > Streptomyces > Streptomyces sp. NPDC058662. The sequence goes on from NZ_JBHXRU010000084.1 coordinate 7,214, forward strand.
GCACTGGCTGCCGTGGTTCCAGCCGCAGCACCAGCACCTGATCCCGGCGGGCAACCTCCGCACGGCGCTGGCCGAGCGCGGCTTCACCGTACTGGCCGAGGAGCACGGTACGGCCCATCAGAACAACGACTTCGTGGGCGCAACGGCCCTCCTCACCAACCGGCTGGCCCCGGACCCGGACAACCCGTGGGCGGACCCCGCCCTCGCCCGGCCCGGCCGGCGCGCCGTGCGGAAAGTGGTACGGGCGGCCGCGGTGCCGTGCCTGGTGGCGGCGGCCGGGCTGGACGCCGTGCGGGGCGCCGTGGCCCGCGGCACGGACAGCGGCAACGCGTACCGGCTGCTGGCCCGCAAGGAGTCGCGGTGAACTCCACGCGGGCGGATGCGGACGGCGTGGCCCCGCGGGCGGATGCGGACCGCGTGCCCCCGCTGTCCCACCGGGCCACCGCCGACCCGCTGTTCCGGCTGGTGGCCCACGCGCTGGAGACGGCGCACGGCCGGACCCCGGCCGCGGTGTGGAGCGCCCCGCACGCCTTCCACCTCGACTCGCCGGGTCTGGTGGCCGCGGCCGGCTGGCCGGTGGCGGCCGCCGCGGCCCCCCGCGCGGACGGCCTGGTGCGGCTGAGCTCGCTCAGCCATCCCGCGCAGAGCTGCGACCTGCCGCTGACCGGCCGCTACCCGGACACCCCCGGCTGGGCGGCACGCCCGTACGCCCTGCTGCGGGCCCTCGCCCGGGCCGGGTACGGCCGCGCCGGCACGGACCTGCACGTGCAGGGGGCGCTGACCGAGGCCGCCGGCCTGCGCCTCCAGGAACCGCTGGACTGCGCCGTCGCGCTCGCCGTGTCCGACGTCCACACCCCGGCCGGCGGGGAGCGTCCCGCGCGGGAGTGGCTCGCCGCGCTGCTGCGGGAGGTGGCGCCGCGGGACGACGCGGCCCTGCGCACCGCCGTGCTCTTCGCCCGGCCCGCTACCGCCCTGTACGCCGGTCAGGGCGGAGCGCGCCGGAGCACGCCCTTCGACCCGCCCTCCTCGGGGACGCGCCTGGTGCTCCTGGCGGTGCGGGGCTCCCCGGAGGACCGCGGGGACGGTCTGGCCCTGGCCGCGGAATGCGTCCGCCGGGCGGGCGCGCTCCGCGCCTGGCCCCCCGGCGGACGGCCGGGCCGCAGCATCCTGGTGCTGCTGCCCCGGGACCGGTCGGCGGCCGTGCGCGCGACGGTCACGGCGGAGTTCCGCGACCGGGGGCGACCCGCGCCGCGCTTCGTGAACATCACCGTCGCCGGCGCGGCCCGCCGCGAGGACTGACCGGCTCCGCCGCACGTCGGACGACCCCGCCCGCACGTCGGTCGACTCCGTGCCGAACGAGGCCGTCTCCGCTGCCTCGGCCTCGGGCAGAAGGGCGCGGGTCGGGGGCCTGCGAGGCTCACCGGCCGGCTCAGAGTCGGACCGGGCCGGCCGCACGGTGGGCCGGTCGCTCCTTGCCCTCGTCCGCGTGCGGCAGGAGTTCGGCGATGACCTCGGTGCCGAGTGCGTACGCCGGTACGCCCGCGGTGATGAGCGCGGTCTCGGCGACCCCGATGAGGTCGGCGATGCCGGCTCCGGCATGGAGTGCGCCCTGGGCATGGATACGGGCGGGGTGGGCCCGGCCGAGGGCCAACAACTGCCCGAAGTGGACGAGCTGCTGCACCCGCGGTCCCAGCGGACTGTCGGTCAGCACGATGTGCCGCAGTGCCGCGATCGCCTCCTCGGTCGGCAGCCGGCCGAACTCCCGGGCCAGGCGCAGCCGCTCCTGCACTCCGCCGGGAACGGTTCCGAGGGTGGAGCGGTAACGGTCGCGTACGGCCTCCGTACGGGAGGCGAGCGTGTCGTCCGTCATGACGCGGCCCGTGCCATCGCGGTGCGCACGGCCTCCTGGGCCCCCGGCGGGAAGTCCACGGCACCGCCGATCGCCGCGGCGGCGATCTCGGCTTCGGCGCTCTCCTCGATCGCCACCACGAGGCGGGCGGTGGCAGCCGCGTCCGGGCCGAACGCCAGCAGGCCGTGATTGGCCAGCAGGACGGCGGCCGTCGTCGGGCGCCGCCGCAGCACGTCGGCGACACCGCGCACCGATACATCCGATCCGCGAGGCCCCCAGGGCACCACGGGGACGTCCTCGGCCTGTCCGAAGCGCAGCATCGGCTCGGTGCGGCAGGGCAGCGGCCGGTGGGCCACGGCGAAGGCGGTCGCCGAGGGCGAGTGGGTGTGGATGACCGCGCCCACGTCGGGGCGGGCTCCGTACACGGCGCTGTGCATGGCGATGATCTCCGCGCTGACGGACTGCAGCTCGCCTTCGAGGACCTGCCCGTCGAACCCGACGGTCGCCAGCTGGCCGGGCCGCAGGCCGCGGACGAACCCCGGCGTCAGCAGAAGGCGCTCACCGTCGAGCCTGGCGCTCAGGTTGGCATGCCCGGAGTGGGACATCACCCCGGACGCGAAGAGCATCTCCGCGGCTTCCACCAGCTGGTCGGCCCGCTCATTGCGTACGTACTCGTCACTCATCGCGGTGTCTCCAAGTGTCCTGCCAGCAGCTTCCGTTCGCCGCTGTCCACGTGCCGACCACTCTGCAACTTGAACTAAGGTTCAAGTCAAATGTCCGGATGGACGGACGTGGAGAAGGAGGAGCGGAACGTGCGCATGACGATCGGCCGACTCGCCGAGATCACCGAAGTGCCCGCTTCGGCCATCCGGTACTGGGAGCGCCACGGCCTGCTGCCGGCGCCGGAACGTGAAAGCGGGCAGCGGCGCTACCCGCCCGAGGCCGCCGAGCGGATCACGGTCCTGCGCAAGTGCCAGCAGGCCGGGCTGAGCCTGGCCGAGATCAGGGAGTTCCAGCGGGAGCAGCCGCACAGGGAGGCCGTGATCCGCGCCAAGATCACCGAGATCCAGCAGCGCATGCTCGACCTGGACCACGCCCACCAGCTCCTGACCCACGCCCTCAGCTGCAGCGAGGAGGACATCGTCGGATGCCCGAAGTTCCGGCAGCAGATGGCGTCGTGGCAGACCCCGCGTCCGGCGCCGTGAACGGCGCCGCAGGCGGGTTGTGGGGACCGGGACGGTACATCCCCCCGAATTCCGCTTTCTCACGACGGGTGCAGTCCCTACCCTGAACCGGAACGGGGCCGCGCGCGGCCCCGCAGGTTGCGGTGCCGTGGCAGAGCGGTCCAATGCGATCGACGTGGGAGAGGCCCTTCCCGCGTCGACTGACGGGGACGGGGCGGGCCTGCCTCCAGCTGTCTCGCGGGTTCAAATCCCGTCGGCACCGCAACCGCCCGCCCTGGTCACGGTCGAGCCCACGGAGTCGCCCGGCCTGCCGTCGTCGCGACGGCGCCGATCCCGCACAGGACCGAACCTGACCTGACCTGACCTGACCTGACCTGACCTGCGATGATGACGGAGTGCCAGAGCCAGGGACCACCGCCGTCGTCATCGTTCTGCCCGATGCTGCCCCGCTTCTCGACTCGGCATGGCGTATCGACCCGGCTCTGGTGCGCCCTGGGGTCCCCGCGCACGTCTCGCTCCTCTACCCGTTCGTACCGGAACCGGCGCTGACAGGTGAGGACGAGGAGAGCGTGCGTTCGCTGGCGGCGAGTTCTCCGGCAGCTGATGTGCTCTTGAAGGAGCTCGTGACGGCGTCCGGTTTCATCGGCGTCGCCGTTCCGGAACTCCAACCGCTCGTCGACGCGTTCCACGCCCGGTGGCCCGACGTGCGCCCGTACAGCGGCCGCTTCGGAACGCGGCCCGTCGCCCATGTCACGGTCGCCATGGGTGCGGACGATCCGGCATCCGCCGCCGATGTCCGCGCCGCCATCGGCAGCCTGCTGCCTCTACGCACCCGTGCGGCGGCGGTCCAGCTGGTGGTGCTGACGAAGGACGGCTGGCGGCCACGTCTCACCGTGCCCCTCGGCGGCCCGACCGAACAGTAGACGCCGCCCGCCGAACCCTCCCGTTCTCCGGGCGCCCGGGGCGGCGCCCCTTGTTGACGGCCCGGGTGGGAAGCGCGGCGCCCGGCGCTTTCGTGTCGGTCCCCGGCGAAGGTCGGGGGCCCGCGAGAATGAGGGTGGCGAGGTGTTTACTTCGATTGGTGGAGAATGTCGGCTGATCGCACACGCACGGGACGCTGCAAATCCTCTCCGGGCTCAGGTCGCGCTTCGAGCGGTGCGGGGGTGTGGCGGTGAGCGGCGCCGTGTGGGCGGGCGCGGCGGTGGCGGCGATCACCGGCGGTTACGCGCTGTGCTCCCGTCGGCTCGCCTCGACGCCGGTCACCTCCGCGATGGTCTTCACCGGCTTCGGGATCCTCATCGGGCCGGTGGGGCTTGACCTGCTCGATCTGACGCACGACGCGGGCATCGTCCTGACGCTGGTCGAGGCCGCGCTGACGTTGGTGCTGTTCACCGACGCGATGGCGGTCCGCCGCCACGACCTGCGCGTGGGCGGGTTCATCCCGGGCCGCCTGCTGGGTTTCGGGCTGGTGCTGACGGTGGGCGCGGGCTGGTTGCTGGCCTGGCCGTTGCTGCCGGGCCTGACGATGTGGGAACTCGCGCTGGTGGGCGCGATCCTGGCCCCCACCGATGCCGCGCTGGGGAAGATCGCCATCACCAGTCCGCGCGTCCCCGCCCTGGTACGCAACGGGCTCAACATCGAGAGCGGCCTGAACGACGGCATGGTACTTCCGTTCTTTGTGCTGTTCCTGGCCGCGTTGCCGGGGACGACGGCGTCGCAGGAGGGCGTGTCCGGTGTCTTCTGGCGTGCGCTGGTCCTCAGTACCGCCGTGGGCTTCGTGGTCGGCTGGTGCGGCGGATGGCTGCTGGCGCGGTCGCGCACGGCGGGGTGGGCGACGCCGGGTTGGTCGCAGGTCTTCGTCCTCGCGGTCGCCCTCGGCGCCTATATGGCGACGGTGGCCTGGGACGGCAGCGGCTTCATCGCCGCGTGGGTGGCGGGTTTCGCGTTCGCGCTGGCCCTGCGCCGCAGCACGCCGTCTCCGCAGGGACCTCCCGTCCACGAGGCCGCCGACTTCGTCGAGAAGTGCGGCGAACTGCTGGCGGCGGCGAGTTTCCTGGTGTTCGGCGCGGTGCTCCTCGGCCCGGCGCTGCAGCATCTGAGCTGGCGCATCGTGCTGTACGCGGTACTCAGCCTCACCGTGGTCAGAATGCTGCCGGTGGCGTTGTCCCTGGCGCGAAGCGGGTTGCGACCGCCCACGGTCCTGTACATCGGCTGGTTCGGTCCGCGCGGGCTCGCGTCGATCGTCTTCGGTCTCCTGGTGGTCGAGGAACACGTCCCCGGCGTCGTACTGCTGGGACACGTGGTCGCGGTCACCGTGGGACTCAGCATCGTCCTGCACGGCCTGTCCGCGCTCTCGTTCGCCGACCGCTACGGCGCCTGGCACCAGGCGGCGTCCGCCACGGCGCGGTTGCGCGAGGGCGATCCAGCGGTAGCGGCGCCGCCCCGCAGGCGGGGCGCACTGGACGAGCCCGGCCCCTGACGTCCCGCCCTCCCCGCGTGCCCCGCGTGCCCGTGTGCCCGTGTGCCCGTGTGCCCGCGGCGCCCTCACGCTCACTCACGCCCAGCACTGGCGGGTGGCGCCCGCCTCAATACCGCGGTGCCCGGTTGGCTGGTGCTGCTGCCGCGGCGCCACGTTGCAGCGGTTCATGACCTCACCGACGGCGAGGCGGGGCTCGGGCCGGGGCACCTTTGGCGCGCGCGGAGGGCGGAACGGGCGGAACGGGCGGCGAAGTGCTGCTACCACGGGGGCTTTCGTGCGTCACGGGTGTGTCACTTCGCCCGCGCGCCCCCCGCCCGGTGGCCAGGATGGCCTGATGCGCACACACCACGGCATCACCCTGCTCGCCGCGACCGCCGCGATCCTCGCCCTCACCGCGTGCGGTCCGGAAACGGCGGGCCCGGCCGGCGGCACCAGCCCCGAGCCCGCCGCCCCCACCGCCCCGGCCTCCGCGACGCCGGCCACGAAGACCGCCGCCCTCCCCGACTTCGTCGGCAAGGGCCTGCAGGCCGCCCAGGACGAGGCACAAGCGGCCGGCTTCGTACTCCTCACCTCGCACGACAGCCTCGGCCGCGACCGCAACCAGGTCCTGGACCGCGCCTGGAAGGTGTGCAGTCAGACCCCGGCCGCCGGCCCGGGCGTCGACACCGGCACCCGCATCGATTTCGGTACGGTCAAGCTGGAAGAGTCCTGCCCCGCCACCGACTCCACCGGGCCCGAGCCCGTCGGCGACACCATGCCCGACCTCGTCGGCCAGGGCATGAAGGCAGTCCGTGGCGCGCTCCCCTCGAACGCGTCCGTCACCGTCAAGGACGCCTCCCCGCAGGGCCGCATGGTGCTCCAGGAGTCGAACTGGACGGTGTGCAGCCAGGATCCGAAGCCGGGGGCGGCACTGACCGGTCAGCCTGTCTCCTTCACCGTGGTCAAGACCGGGGAGTCCTGCCCCTGAGGGGGGCGGGCACCGGGTGAGGGGGAGCCGCACGCGAGGGGCAGGAGGGCCGCAGGCTCAGACGGGAGCCGGTTCGGAGCGGTGGGTGGCGGGGCGTCGGCCGCGCCGGTCTGCGAGGAGAGCAAGCGCGGTACCGAGGCCGACCCAGGTGGCGAGGGGTGAGGTGGGGAGTCCGGTGCCCGCGCCTGAGGCGAGCCCAGCGTTCCCGGGCGGCGTTCAGGGCACCGCGGCCGCCCTCCTCCTCGACATCGAGCGCCGGGCGCCTCCCCGGAGCGTGGCCACCCGAGACGCGAGCCGGAGCCCGGACATCGGCAGCGCCTGGCTGCTGCCAGGCCGGTTCAGCGGGCACCAAATGGGTAAAATGTTGCAAAACTGACATGCGCCGCGACCTCCCCCTCGCGTCCGGAGGCGTCTCCCATGGATCCCTGGCTGCTCTGGCTGATCGCCGCGCTCCTCCTGGGCGCGGCGGAGATCTTCACCTTCACCGCAGCGCTCGGGTTGCTCGGGGGCGCCGCGCTGGTCACCGCCGCGTTCGCGGCGATCGGCCTCCCGCTCCCCTGGCAGTTCCTGGTGTTCGCGCTCCTGGCCACGCTGGGCGTGGTGGTCGTGCGTCCGGTCGCCCTGCGCAGCCTGAGCCCGCCGCAGCGGGCGCGTTTCGGCGTGGACGCCCTGGTCGGCGGAGCCGCGTACGTCACCGCCGAGGTGACGGCGCTGGGAGGCAGGGTCCGTATCGGCGGTGAGGAGTGGACGGCCTGCGCCTACGACGAGACGCTGGTGATCCCTCCCGGCACCACCGTGGACGTCATCGAGATCAAGGGCACCACGGCGCTCGTCTACCCCCGGGAGTGAACCATGGAAGCATCGGCGTTCCTCATCGCCGGCCTGCTCGTCGCGGTCTTCGCCGTGTTCACGGTGGTGCGCGCGGTACGCATCGTGCCCCAGGCCCGCGCCCGCAACGTCGAACGGCTCGGCCGCTACCACCGCACCCTGAAACCCGGACTCAACGTCGTCATCCCGTACATCGACCACGTGTACCCGGTGATCGACCTGCGCGAGCAGGTCGTCTCCTTCAAACCGCAGCCGGTCATCACGGAGGACAACCTGGTCGTCGAGATCGACACCGTCCTGTACTTCCAGGTCACCGACCCGCGCGCCGCCGCCTACGAGATCGCCGACTTCCTCCAGGGGGTGGAGCAGCTGACCGTCACCACCCTGCGCAATGTCGTGGGGTCCATGGACCTGGAGAAGACCCTGACCTCGCGCGACACCATCAACAACCAGCTCCGCGGCGTCCTCGACGAGGCCACCGGCAAATGGGGGCTCAGGGTCAACCGGGTGGAGATCAAGGCCATCGACCCGCCGCAGTCGATCAAGGACGCGATGGAGAAGCAGATGCGGGCCGAGCGGGACAAGCGGGCCGCCATCCTGGGGGCGGAGGGGCAGCGCCAGTCGCAGATCCTCACCGCGGAAGGCGACAAGCAGTCCGCCGTGCTGCGCGCCGAGGGCAACCGGACGGCCGAGATCCTGCGGGCCGAGGGCCAGTCGCGAGCCATCGACGAGGTGTTCCAGGCCGTCCACCGCAACGACCCCGACCCCAAACTGCTCGCGTACCAGTACCTCCAGATGCTCCCGCAGCTCGCGCAGGGACCGGGCAGCACCTTCTGGGTGATACCCGGCGAGGTCACCTCCGCCCTGCAGAACGTCACGCGCGCCTTCTCCGAGGTACTCCCCCAGTCGACGGCGACCCGCGCGGCCTCCTCGGACGGTCCGGCCGTGCAGGCCGCCAATGACGCGGCGAAGGCGGCGGAAGCCGCTGCGGAGGCGCTCGCCGACGCAGCGGAAGCCGACGCCACCGCCGCCGGGGCCCCTTTCGCCGGCTTCCCCGCCGCGGCGCCCCCCGCCCGGCCGGAACCGCCGCCCGCCGGTCAGCCGGGCTGAGGGGCGCCGCCGGCCTGCGTCGTCGCCTCAATCCGCGCGTCAACCGGTGTGTCAGCCCGCGCGTCAGCGGCTGTCAGGGCCCGGGAGATCGAGACCAGCAGCTCCCGGTCCTCCGCCTCCGCCGCGCGTACGGCGGCCACGGCGCGGGCGCTGCGCTCCGCGGCGGGCGGCGACCCGCCCGTGCGCGCCTCCGCCGCCGCCCGGAACATCGCGGCGAGCCCGGCCGCGGCGGCTTCGCGCCGCGCGGCCCCGCTCCGCTCGGCGTGCCGGTGGGCCTGCTCGCGTACCGCGTCCGAGCAGTGGCCGCACAGTCCGAGCATCCAGTCGTGGATGGTGGTCATCCGGTAGAGGAGGACCTGCTCGGGTCCGGCGTACCAGGGCGGGGGGAGGAACATCGTGCTCCTGGGGCCGGTCCCGGGGGTGCGGACCAGGCGCCACAGCGGCCGCAGGGCGGCGACGGCGCGCAGGGGGTGCCACACGCGGTCGATGAACCCGGGGCCGAAGGCCGGCACGAGGAGTCCGACGCCGACCATCATGCCGCTGACCGAGATGAAGGGCGACAGGCACGCGTTGAGCACGTCCCAGTCCCGGCCCGCCCAACGGCCCGCGATGGCCGTCAGTTTGAAGAGCCCGAAGACGACGTTGGCGAGGGCGGCGATCACCAGGACGAGCAGCCCGACCCGCAGGGAGGCGTCCGTCGCCGTCCTCGTCCTGTGCGCCGTGCTCCCGCCGATGTCGAGCAGCCAGTTCCAGCACATGACGGCCGTGGCGGCGCCGGCGACGACGTACGCGAGCAGGTAGAGCACCAGCATCGCGCCGATGAACGGGGTGGCGGCGTAGTACGTGTCGAAGTCGCGCGGACGCTCCACCGGTACGTCGCCCAGGGCGAAGAGGCCCGCGAGGGTCACGATGACGAGGCAGCAGGCGGCTTTCCACCCCCGTATTCGCCGACGGGTGCGGGCCCGGTCCCCCGAGTCCCCCCGCCAGTGGTCGAGCAGCACCAGCGAGGCGCACGCGTAGGCGGTCATGAGGCAGTGGACGAGGAGGGCCGAGAGGTTGCTGACGCCGGTGAGCCGGTTGACCGCGGTGACCGTGGGCGGGGCGGAGAGGACGAAACCGGCGCAGGGCAGGAGGAGCAGCGCGTTCACCGTCCGGACGGTCGGGCTGCGCCATCCCCGCAGGAGGGCGGGCGCCTTCGCCAGCAGGGCCGTGCCCAGTACCGCGGCGGAAACGTAGTAGTTGGCGCCTTCGTCCACCATCAGCCGGCCAGCGATGCCCGGATACGGCCGACCAGCGCGTCGGGGGGCGCGCAGTCGCGGGCGCCGAACAGGAAGGGCCGGAACTTCGCGGCGAGCAGGCGGCCGAACCGCTCCGCGCGCCGTTCCTCGTCGAGGTCGTAGTCGGTGCGCGCGGCGCCGTGGGCGAAGGCGTCGCCGAGGTCCCACGGGTCCCCGAGCGTGCTGCGGGCGGCGGGGGCTCCGACCGCCGCGGCGCCACCCGACTGCCCGGACCGGGCCTCCCAGCGGTGCCACAGCTCGTGCCCCAGGATCACCAGCTGGTGGACCGGCAGGGTGTTCTTCTCCACCACGACCACTTCGTGTTCGGCCAGGTCGAGCCAGAGCCCGCTCACCGTGTCCGGGGGGAACGCCTCCAGCATGAGGCGGACTTCGCGTCCGCCGCTCTCCGTCAGGTAGGCGCAGATCGCCCGCAGCAGCTCGTGCGGCTCCCCGGCGATCGGACGCCGCACCCCGGCGAACAGTTCGTCCCGATGCCGCCTCATCGCACGGGACGTACGCACCGCGACCCCCATGTGTTCCCCACCCGGACCCATCCCCTTGCCGGCATCCGGCTCTTCTTGCCGGCATCCAGCTCTTCGAACCCCTGAACGCACGCACGGCACTCAGTCAGTTCATACCACGATGATCGCCCGGCCATTGATGCGAGCGGGCGATCATCGCGGGTCGGGGCCCGGGCCCGGGTGGGCCCGGGACCGGCCCTCAGTCGCGCGGCGTCTCGGGAAGGGGGCGGCTGAGCCGGCCGGGCCACCACGCGGCCGGGCCGATGTCGCGGACGAGGGCCGGCACCAGGAGGGAGCGGACGACGAGGGTGTCGAGCAGCACCCCGAACGCGACGATGAAGGCAATCTGGAGCATGAACGCCAGTGGGATGACCGCAAGCGCGGCGAAGGTCGCGGCCAGGACCACGCCCGCGGAGGTGATCACACCGCCGGTGGCGACCAGCCCGCGCAGCACTCCCTGGCGGGTGCCGTGCAGCAGGGACTCCTCGCGTACGCGGGACATCAGGAAGATGTTGTAGTCGACGCCCAGGGCGACCAGGAAGACGAATCCGTACAGGGGGACGGAGGAGTCGGTGCCGCTGAACCCCAGGAACTGCTGGAACACGACGGCCGAGACGCCGAGGGTCGCGACGAAGCTGAGGGCGACGGTGGCGACGAGGAGCAGGGGCATCACCAGGGAGCGCAGCAGCCCGATGAGAATGGCCAGAATGATCACGAGAACGACCGGGATGATGAGGGTGCGGTCGTGCTCGGCGGTGCGCTGGGTGTCGTACCGCTGTGCGGTGTAGCCGCCGACCAGGGCGTCCGCGCCCGATACCGCGTGGACGGCCTGGCGCAGCCGGACGACGGTCTGCTGGGCGGCGCCGCTGTCGGCGGGGGCTTCGAGGGTGGCGTTGAGGCGTACGCGTCCGTCGGCGACGACCGGGGCTCCGCCGGCCGGTCCCGCCGCGGTCACGGGGACAGCGGCGGCGACGCCCGCCGTGCTCTCGGCGGCCTGCTTGACCTCGGCGAGCCGGTCGGCGTCGGCGATCACGACGGCGGGGTTGCCGGATCCGCCGGGGAAGTGCTCGCTCAGGGCCCGCTGGGCGGCCACGGAGGGCGCGTCGTTCACGAAGATCTCGTCCAGGGGGACTCCCTTGGCCTCCAGGGTCGGCGCGAACGCGGCGCAGGCCAGGAGGGCGGCGAGGCTGAGGGCCCAGATCCGGCGCGGTGCCCGGTCGACCTTGTCGGCGATGGTCTGCCAGATGCCGTGACCGGTGCCCTTCTCCCCCGCGTGGCGGACCTTGGCGGGCCAGTAGGCGGTGCGGCCGAGGAGGAGCAGGACGGCCGGGAGGAAGGTGAGGGTGCTCAGCACGGCGCACAGGATGCCGATGGCTCCCACGGGGCCGAGGGCGCGGTTGTTGGTGAGGTCGCTGAACAGCAGGGCCAGGAGGCCGAGGGCGACGGTGGCGGCGCTCGCCGTGATGGGTCCGGCCGATCGCCGCAGGGCCGCGCGGACGGCTGTGAAGCGGTCGTCGCTGTTTTCGAGCTCCTCGCGGAAGCGCGCGGTCAGGAGCAGGGCGTAGTCGGTGGCCGCGCCGATCACCAGGATCGACAGGATGCCCTGGACCTGCCCGTCGACGCGGACGACGCCGCGGTCCGCGAGGGCGTAGACGATCGCGCACGCGAGTCCGAGGGAGAGCACGGCGCCGACGATGATCACCACGGGCAGCAGCACGCTGCGGTACACCAGGAGCAGGATCAGCAGGACGGCGATCAGGGCCACGGCGAGCAGCAGTCCGTCGATCCCGGCGAACGCGTCGGTGAGGTCGGCCTGGGTGGCGGCGGGGCCGGCCACCTGCGCGACGGTCCCCGGCACTTGGGCCGCGGCGTCGGTGATCTCCTGGAGGGCCGCGGGGAGTTCCTCGCCGAGGTCGGGCTTGAGCTGGACGACCCCCTGCAGGGCCTCGCCGTCGGTGGAGAGCGCGGCGGGAGTGGCGGGTCCGGCGACGATGTCCGTGCCGTTGAGGCCGGCCAGCGCGCGGGCGGCATGCTCCTGCTGCTGGACTCCGAGCGCGCCTCCCGGGTCCTTCGCGGTCCACACGACCACCGCGGGAAGGGTCTCGTCCTGCGGGAACGCTTTCTGGGCCTCGACGACGCGGGTGGACTCGGCGCTCCTGGGCAGGAAGGCGGCCTGGTCGTTGGTGGCCACCTCGCCGAGCTTGCCGGCGTACGGACCGAGCCCGCCGCCGATGAGCAGCCAGACGAGGACGAGAACGACGGGGGCCAGCCATCGGGTGAACCGTGATGAACCTCTGGACATGACGCTCCCGTGGATCTGTTCCGACCTGATTCACTGATTAAGAATCTCAATGATTGAAAGAGATTAGAACATATGGGGATCAGGGAGCGCGCACCACCGCCGGAGACCTGGCGGGCTGGGCGCGCGCCACGCTCTGTCTTCTCCGGGAAGTGCCGATCAGGATGCAGTCGGGCGCGGTTTCAGCGCCCGGGCGCGCGCAGGTCGCCGAGCTCCTCGTTGACGGCGTCCAGGAACCGAAGGGCGACCGCGAGCTCGTCGGTGGTGAAGCGCTGCCGGGCGCGGTCGGTCGCGGCGGCCAGGGGCATGAACGACGAGCGGGCCGCCGCCCTGCCGCCTTCCGCGTAGCGGATGTGGACGACGCGGCGGTCCTCGCTCTCCCGGGCGCGTGTGATGTGCCCGGCGCGCTCAAGCCGGTCCAGGCAGGCCGTGACGGCGCCGGAGGTGAGGCCGAGGTGCTCGCGCAGGCGTCCGGGGGTGAGGGGTTCGGCGCTGTCCAGGATGACGGACAGCGCCTGCACGTCCGTGGGGTGCAGGCCCTGGCCGTGCGCGAAGCCGTGGACGAGCCGGTTGACCTCCCCGTTCAGCCGCCGCAACTGGACGGCGAACGCCTGGAGGCTCACCCCGCCGTCCCGCTCCGGGACACCCCCGCTGGACTCTCGCACACCCGTTTCCGCCACCGGGCCAGCGTATAGAAGCATTCCCGCGTTCCCTCGCGCGGCGTTCGCCGACCTCCGACGCGCGGCGGGCCGGAGCCCCCTGTACGGGGACTCCGGCCCGCCGGGCGGGTGCAGCGGGGCGCCCTGGACGGCGGCGCTACTTGGGCATCAGGACGGTGTCGACGATGTACACGTTGGCGTTGGCGGTCGGCACGTTGCCGCACACCACCTTCGACGTGCCGTTGACCACGTAGGACTCGCCGGAGCCGCTGGTCGTCACCTTCGTCTTCTGCAGGGTGTCGAAGGAGCCGTTCTCCAACTGCTGCGGGGTGAGCTTCTGGCCGACGACGTGGTACGTGAGGATCTTGGTCAGGGTGGCCTTGTCGGCGAGGACCTTGTCCAGGTCGGCCTTCGGGATCTTCGCGAAGGCGTCGTTGGTGGGGGCGAAGACGGTGATGTACTCGGCGCTGTTGAGGGTGTCGACCAGGCCGGCCTTCTTCACCGCCGCGACGAGCGTGGAGAGCGCCGGGTTGTTCGAGGCCGCGGTCGCGACCGGGTCCTTCGCCATGCCGTCGAACGATCCGGCGCCGTCGGCCGGGACGCCGGCGCACGCGGGGCCGAACGGCTGGTCCATGGCGGTCGGGGCGTCCGGGGCGGCCGGCTGCGAGGCGGAGCTGTCCGTGCTCGTGTCGGCGGCGGACCCGGACGCGCTGTCGCTGCCCGCGTCGGAGCAGGCGGCGAGGGAGAACGGGAGGACGGCGGCCGCGGCGACGGCGAGCGCGGTACGGCGGATGCGCAGGGTGCTGGACGTGGAACGGGACATGAGGGGTTTCTCCTGGAGGTGTGCGGGGCGCCGGCGGCGCGCCGCCGCGACGCCGGACACGGTGGCGACGAGGCGGAGGACGGCCAGGATCCCGACCTGCTGGCGGGTCCTGCGGAAGCTGCTCACACCGGCTATTCGCTGTGCTCCGGCCAGCGGATTGGTGCGTCCCTCGATCGGGTGAGGCGGACCCGACGCCGTGTCGCCCCGCGGGCCGGTCACAGGGTCGGCCATGCGGCGGGAGGGTGCGCTCACACCCCCGCCGGGGTGGCGGAGTCGCCCTCAGCCGCGTTGGGCGCGGTGCAGGAGGCCGCCCAGCCCGTGGGCGCGCAGGGCGGACCGGGCCGCGTTCGCACCCGGAGCGCCGTGGACACCGCCGCCGGGGTGGGCGGCCGCCGAGGCGAGGTAGAGGCCCTTGACGGGGGTCTCGGGCCGGCCGGTGCCCGGAGTGGGGCGGAAGAGCAGCTGCTGGTGCAGGGCGGTGGTGCCGTTGTTGATGGCGCCGTTGCGGAGGTTCTCGTCCATGGCCTGGAGGGTGGACGGCGCCAGGATGCGCCGGGCCCCGATCAGGGCGCGGAAGCCGGGAGCGAACCGCTCGACCTGCGCTTCGACGCGGTCGGCCATGGCTTCCTGCTCGCGGGAGTCCCAGCGCCCGCTGATGCGGTCGGGGCCCGCGTCGGAGGCGATGCGCTGCGGCAGGTGGGTGTAGGCCCATGCCGATTCGGTACCGGCGGGTGAGCGGCTGGGGTCCGCGGTGGTCATCTGGCCGAAGAGGACGAACGGCTCGTCGGGGACCTGCCCCATGGCGAGTTGGGAGGCGAAGCGGGTCAACCCGTCGACGCCGTCGGCGAGATGGACCGTCCCCGCACCGGCGGCGGCGCGCGCCGTCCACGGCACCGGTCCGGTCAGCGCCCAGTCGACCTTGAACGTCGCGAAGTCCCACTGGAAGCGTTCCAGGTCCCGCAGCAGGCGGGCCGGCAGGTACTCCTCGCCGACGAGGTCCTGGTACAGCGCCGGCGCGGAGGTATCCGCGAGCACGGCCCTGCGGGCGCTGACGCCCTCCCCGCCGGCCGTCCTGACCCCGACGGCCCTGCCGCCCCGTACGACGACGGACGCGACCCGCTCCCCGCAGCGCAGGGTGCCGCCGCCGCGCCGGAGCCGGCGTACGAGTGCGGCGGTGAGGGCGCCGGCGCCCCCGACGGGGACCGGGAAACCGTACGTCTGTCCGAGCATCGACATGAGCCATCCGAATCCGCCGCTGCCCGCCGCCTCGGGCGCGAGGTCGGCGTGGAGGGCGTTTCCGGCCAGCAGCAGCCGGCCGCCCTCCCCCGCGAACTCCTCCTCGCCCAGCCGCCGCACGGGCAGGGCGAGGTTGCGGGCCAGTCGCAGGCCGCCGGTGGCGCGGAGCCGCGAGGCGACCCGGAGGCCGGCCCGGACCGGGGGGAACGGGGTGAACAGGGCCCGCACCACATCGGGCCCCAGCCGGCTCCAGACCTCGTACATGTCGCGCCAGGCGTCGCCGTCGGCCGGGCCGAAGGCCTCCAGCCCGGCGGACGTGTCCTCCACCCGGCGTTCGAGGACGGCGCACCGGCCGTCCAGGAGCGGGTGGGCCAGGACTTTCGGCGCATGGCTCCATCGCAGGCCCTCGGCGTCGAGGTCGAGGCGGGCGAGGACCGGGGAGGCGGCGGCGAGGGGGTAGAACGCGCTGAAGAGGTCCGAGACGTAGTCGGGGTGGACCCCGCGGTCGCTGCGGACCGCACCGCCGGGCTCCTCCTGCGCCTCCAGGACCTCCACGCTCCAGCCCGCGTCCATCAGCAGGTTCGCGGCCACCAGCCCGTTCGGGCCCGCGCCGATCACGACGGCGTCAGGCACGGCCGACCTCGACGGGCCGCTGCTCCACCATCCGGGCGAGGCGGGCGAGCATGCCGCGGTGCCGGAGTTGGAGGGCCGCTTCGGTCACGGAGTTGTGGAGCTTTCCACCCAGGCCGCGCAGGGGGTGCTCGTCGCAGACGACCAGGGTCTCCTCGCCCCAGGGCCGCAGCTGCAGCAGGATCCGCGCCGTCCCCAGCGACTTGAACGCCGCCTCCAGCTCCAGCTCCCGGCCCGGCTCCTGATGGCGTACCGTCGTCACCCCCTCGGCCGACCACGGACCCAACCGCACCGAATAGCGCAACCGCGCACCCACCTGCGGCCACACCGCATCCAGCGGCGTCGACTCCGACGGACCCACCACCCACTCCCCGTACCGGCGCGGATCGGCGAGAACCGCCCACACCTCACGCGGCGGACGGCGGACCAGCTGATTTCGGACGGCCATGAGGGGTTTCCTTCTGCCGGAAGGGCTGTACGAGCGTCTCTACCGCAGGGTCATGCCATCGTCCCACCGTTCGCGGGCCCGGTCGCGTCGGGCGCCGTACGCGGGGGCGGCCGGGCGCGTCCTCAGTGCGGAAGCGGCCGGGGCGGGGCGCCCGCGGTGGGCAGATCGACCGATGAGGCGGGCCCGCGGTGGGCAGACCGGCCGGTCAGCGCACCGCGCAGCGCGCGTCGGCCGGTGGAGCGTCCTCCGCGCGGAACGCGGGGGCGCCCCACCGGCCGGGGCTCGATCGTGCGGGCTCAACCGGGCCAGGTGCCCGTCATCCGACGCGTCGCGATGGCGCCGGAGCGGTCGACCGTCGCTTTGACCACGGCGAAGATCGCCCCTTGGATGGCCGCCGCGATCAGGATCTCCTGCCACGAGCGGTGCTCGTCCGTCGCATCGGGTGCGTCGCCGTCGCCTTCGAGGACCTTCCAGGCCTGCTTGAAGGCGGCCCCGGCGATCATGCCGCTGACGGCGCCCAGGGCGAGCCCGACCGGCCTGTACGCCACCTTCGACGCCTTCATCGGCGGCCTCGGGCGCGTCGGATCAGCAGGAGGACGACCAGCGCGGCGCCGACGGCGAGCAGCGGCTTGCTGTTGGCGCGCGCCGCCGTCGCGGCGCGGTTGGCCCGGTCGAGGACCGGGTCCGGAGTCTTCTCGGCTGCCAGGTGGCCGGCGCGGGACGTGGCCTGGACGATCTTCTCCGAGGCCTGCGCCGCCTTGTCGAGGACGGGGTCGGGCGTCTTGTCCTTGACCACCTGCACGGCCTGCTGGGCCGCTGCCCGGATCTGGTCGGTGACCAGGGCGGTCTTCTCCGCGGCCTGCTCCTTCACGGCGGCTGCCTTCTCCTTCGCCTGGGCCTTGACGTCGGCCTTGCCGGCCAGCGCCTCGACGGTCTGCCCCAGTTCGTCGCGGGTCTGCGCGACCTGCTCGCGCAGCTCCTCGGGGGTGGGGGTGCCGATATTGGTGCGCGGTTCGTTCGTCATCGGTGCGCCTTCTCCTTGATCTCGGCCACGTCGGCCTTCACGCTGTCGATGGTCAGTTCGGGGGTGGGGGCACCGGCCTCGGCGATCTCCTTCTTCCCGGCCATGGCCGCGACGGCGGCGACGACCGCCAGCACGCCCGCCACGATGAGGGCCGCGGCCCACACGGGCAGGACCAGCGCGAGGGCCGCGATGCACGCCGCGATGAGGGCCTGTGCCGCCAGGATGCCGATCAGGCCGGCGGCCCCGAAGAGCCCGCCGCCCTTGCCGAAGCGCTTGCCCTTCTGGGTCATCTCGGCCCGGGCCAGCTGCATCTCCTCGCGGACCAGCTCCGACATCTGCCGGGAGGCGCGCGAGACCAGTACGCTCACGGATTCATCGGTGCTGTGGGTCTGCCGCTCCAGCGTGCTCATGGCGTGTCACCCTGCCTTCATCCTCAGTCCGCGTCACTGTCAGTGGCGCGAGTACCCAGCATTCCGCGCGGCACCCGTCCCGCGCGGCATTGATCCTTTCGACTGGCGCCGCCGCTCACTGCTCCATGCGGTGGCGGTCCTCGTCGCTCCACGCGCGGGTGTCGCGCGGCTCGACGTACGGCTCCTCGTCCTTCGGCATCCCGCCCGCGATCGCGCGCTGACGGACCATCTCGGCGTCGAACTCCAGCCCGAGGAGGATCGCGAGGTTGGTGATCCACAGCCAGATCAGGAAGACGATGACACCCGCGACGGTGCCGTAGGTCTTGTTGTAGGAGGCGAAATTCGCCACGTAGAAGGCGAAGCCCGCCGAGGCGAGCATCCAGATGACCAGAGCGAGGAGGCTGCCGGGGGTCACCCACTTGAAGCCGCGGCCCTTGGCATTGGGGGCGGCCCAGTACAGCAGCGCGATCATGATGGTCACGAGGAGCACCAGGACCGGCCATTTCGCGATCGACCACACCGTCAGGGCGCTGTCGCCGATCCCGAGGGCGGTGCCCACCTGGCGGGCCAGGCCGCCGGTGAAGACGACGATGAGCGCGCTGGCGCACGCCAGGACCATCAGGGTCACCGTCAGCGCCAGCCGCAGGGGCAGCACCTTCCACACCGGGCGGCCTTCGGGGATGTCGTAGACCGCGTTCGAGGCGCGGATGAAGGCGGCGATGTAGCCGGAGGCGGACCACACGGCCACGACGAGGCCGACGATCGCCAGGAGGGATCCGACGCCGCTTTGGCCCTGCAGCTGCTGCACGGCGTCGCTGATCACGTCCCGGGCTGATCCGGGGGCCAGTTTCTGCAGGTTGTCCAGCACCTGCTGGGTCGCGGACGCGCCGGCGACGCCCAGCAGGGACAGGAGCACCAGTAGCGCCGGGAAGAGCGCGAGCACCCCGTAGTACGTCAGGGCCGCGGCGCGGTCGGCCAGCTCGTCGTTCTGGAACTCCTTGAACGTGCCGCGCAGCACGGCCCGCCAGGACCGCGCCGGCAGCTCCGTGGGCTGGTCCGGGGCCCGCTCCTCGACCTGCGCGTCCGGCCCCGCGTCGGCGCTGCGCTTGGTGTCGCCATGGTCGTGGTCGCTGCCATGGCCTCGGTTGGGTGGGAGTTTCATACCCTGCGGCTGTCCAGCCCGGCGCCAGTCATGTCAGTGCCGCGGCCCCGGGACGAACTTCTTCGCCCCGGGCTCCGGCGTCCCCGACCGTTAGCCCCGGGGCGCAAGGGCATACGCGGCCGAGGAGGTGATCGATCTTGCCCATATGGACAAGTGTTCCGGCAGCCGTCCGGTCGGCGGCCGCGGACCGGGCGGGCTACCTGCGGCGGGCCGTGCGGTCCGAGGGACGGGAGCGGGACGACCTGATCCTCGGCGCCAAGACCGTGGTGGCGGCGATGACGGCCTGGACTCTGGCCCGCTACCTGCTCCCGCCGGCCGTCTCGACGTTCGCGCCGTTCGCGGCTCTGCTGGCGCTGCAGTCGACGGTGTACCGGTCGGTACGCGAATGCGCCCAGTACGCGCTGGCGATGGCAGCGGGGGCCACCCTCGCCGCCACCCTGGCCGCCGTGGCCGGAATCCACGGGTGGACGTTCGGGATCCTCACCTTGAGCGCGCTCGTCGTGGGGAGGATCCAGCGGTTCGGGGAGCAGGGCACGCAGGTCGCCGTCGTCGGCTTCTTCGCGTTCTCCTCGGGTCAGGGGGAGATCGACTACGTCGGCCACCTGGTGGCTTCGGTGGGCATCGGCGCGCTGTGCGGGCTCGCCGCCCACCTCGTCCTGGCTCCCGCCCGGCACACGGTCCACCGGCAGCAGGCCGTCGCCGAGCTGTACACCACCATGGGCCGTCGCCTGGACGGGCTGGCCGGGACGCTCGAAGCGAGCGACCCCGACCGGGATCACACCAGTCATTGGCGCCGCGACGGCCGTCTGCTGGCCTCAGAGTGCGAGCGCCTGCGCCACGGCATCGAGACCGAGATCGAGAACGGCCGCCTGAACCCGCGCCGGAGCATCGACGGCGCGGAGCGGGCGCTGCCCCGCGCCCGTGAGGCGGTGGCCGTCGCCGAGCGGAGCACGGACCACCTCCGCTCCATGACCCGGACGCTGGACCACGCCCTGGCCGGCCGCGAACTCGACGGCCTGTCCCCGGCCTTCCGCACCGGTCTCGGTTCCGTCCTGCGGGCGGCGGCCCGCGCGATGCGGGAGATCGGCCGGCCCACTCGTACCGATCCGGGCCGCCTCGACGAACTGATCGACGCGGCCGCCGAGGAGCTCGACAAGGTCCAGCGGGCGGACCGGGCCGCCGCGGCGGCCTCCCCGGATGTGCACGCCGTGCAGGGCACGCTCCTCACGGACGCCGGGCGCCTCCTGGCGGACCTCCGCTCGGGGGGCCGCACGCTCGCCGGGACCTCCTGAACCGGCGCTTGCCCGACGGCCGCAGAAGTGCGGGGCGTCAGCGTTCGGCGTAGGGACGTCGCCTGTACGAGGCATCCCGTCCGGCGAACAGTGTCGCCACCACGCCACCGGGTACACGGGGTCAGGGCGGTCGGCTGTTCGCCCGAGGGACGACGCGAAGGAGATCCGGTGGACGGGATCGTACTGCTCAAGGAAGACCACAAGACGGTCGAGAAGCTGTTCAAGCAGTTCGAGAAGGCCGGCGACGACGATCACGCGACGAAGCGGGAGATCGCCGACCAGGTGATCGAGGAGCTCACCACGCACGCGTGGATCGAGGAGAAGATCTTCTACCCGGCCGCTCGCGAAGCCGCGCCCGACACGAAGGACCATGTCCTCGAAAGCGTCGAGGAGCACCACGTCGTGCTGTGGATGCTCTCCGAACTCAAGGGGCTCGACCCGGCCGACGAGCGGTTCGACGCCAAGATGAGCGTGCTGATGGAGAACGTCCGCCACCACGTCGAGGAGGAGGAGAAGGAGTGGTTCCCCGACGTCCGCAAGGCCATGGGCCGCAACCGCCTCACGGAACTCGGCGAGCGGATGGAGGCGGCGAAGAAGACCGCGCCGGCCGACCCCCTGGACGTCCCGAGCGCGGATAAGTAGGCGGCCCCCGCTCTCCGGCCGCTCCGCCCTTGACGCACCGTCACGCACGCATGCTCTCCACGGGGTCGGGCAGACGGCGCTTCGGAGGTTGACAACCATGGTTCCCCTGCTCCTCGTTCTCCTGCTGGTCCTGGTGTTCTTCGCCGCGGGCTTCGCGGTGAAGCTCCTGTGGTGGGCGGCCATCGCGGTGCTGGTCCTGTGGCTGATCGGATTCCGCGTCCGCCCGAAGGGCGGTAGCGGCCGCTGGTACCGCTGGTAGCGATCGACGAGAGCGCCTGTTCGAGCGCGGCACGGCAGACG
>NZ_JBHXRU010000085.1:0-28302 GCF_042716255.1 Streptomyces sp. NPDC058662
GTCAGGGCGTACGGGTCGCGGAGCCCTTGCTCCTGCGCGCCGGCCGCTTCGCCGGTGCCGGCGCGTCCTCGGTCCGGTTGGTGGACCACTTGAGTTCGATCTCCAACTCGATCTGCCCGTCGCCGACCTCGACCTCGATCTCGGTGCGGAGTTCGTCCGGGATCTGCAGGCTCAGCGTCCCGGAGCCGAACCGCAGTTCGCCGTCGCCGCCCTGCCTCAGCGCCTCGGCGAGTGCGGAGAGCTGATCAGCGGCCTCACGGCGGGACAGGGAACTCTTCTGCTCGAACTTCAGGTCCTTCACGGATGTCTCCCATCAGCGGCGTCGACAAGCTAGGGAAGGGTGCTCGACTCCCCGTCCCGGGGGAGGAACACCGCGGCGGCGAGCCCGATGAGCGCCAGGACGGCCAGTGTGATCATCGCGGCGGCGTAGGCCCGGGTGGTGAGTCCGGCGACGAGGATGGTGCCGGCGACGGCGGTGCCCAGTGACGAGCCGAGGTTGGACACACTGCGCGACAGCCCCGAGATCTCGCCCTGCTGCGCCTCGGGGAAGCTCGACTGCACGACGTTGACCGACGGCGTCAGCATGACGCCGAGCCCGAGGCCGATCAGCAGCAGGCCGGGCGCGAAGGCCCAGGCGTTCGGAGAGCCGCTCACCATGGCCAGCAGGACGACGACCCCGGCGATCGCCAGCACGAAGCCCGCCATGATGAGGGTGCGCTGCGCGCGCCGCTTCGCCAGGCGTGCGGCGCCCAGCGAGGACACCAGGAGGCCGAGCGTGGCCGCCGTGAAGACCACGCCGGTCTGGATCGCGTCGTATCCGCGCACGACCTGGAGATAGGCCGCGACGACGAAGGACGTCCCCATGAGCACCGTCCACTGCACGTTCTGCGTGACCAGACCCAGATTGGAGGTGCGGTTGCGGAACAGGCCGCTCGACAGGAGCGGCTCCTTGCCGGCCCGCTCCTTGGCCCGTACCGACAGGAAGAACCACAGCAGCACCAGCGCGCCGAGCACGATCAGGGCGACCATGAGCCAGAGGTTGTCGTCGGCCGCCAGGATCCCCATGACCAGCAGGATGAGCCCGACTGCGGAGAGGACCGCCCCACCGGTGTCGAAGGGGCGCGTGGGATCCGGCGGCAGGGGGTCCTTGATCCGACGGCTCAGCATGATGATCAGAGCGATCACCAGGGCCTGGAACACGAAGGCGGCCCGCCAGCTGACGGCGGAGGTGATGAGCCCGCCGATCAGCGGCCCGGCGGCCGCGCCGATGCCTCCCAGCGCCATGACGGCGCCGAAGGCGCGGGCCCGTGAGGTCGTCTCCGTGAAGAGCAGCGTCGTGAGGATGTACACGGGCGGGATGAGGAGCGCTACGCCGATTCCTTCGAGGATCGAGTTGCCGAGGATGAGGACGCCCAGGCCCGGCGCGGCGGCGCTCAGCAGGGCGCCGATGCCGTACACGGCCAGACCGGCCAGGAAGCACTGCTTGCGTCCGTAGCGTTCGGTCAGCTTGCCGCCGGGGATCATCAGCGCGGCCATGACCAGGAGGAAGATCGTGATCGCGATCTGCACTCCCTGCACGGTCGTGTCGAGGTCCTCGCTGATGTCGTTGATCATCACGTTCATGTTCGAACCGGCGAAGCTGCAGATGAACTGGGCCAGGGCGAGGGGGACCAACACACCGCGCGTGGAACGGGACCCGGGCTTCGAGGCAGGGGTTTCGGCCACCGGTGCTGCTCCCTTCTGTGCTGCCTCAAGACTGCGCCGCGGCTCAGCCCGCCGCACGTCGGATCCCTCCCGCCCCCGTGCGAGGTGTCCGGTGAGGTCCTACGGTTGAAGCGGAGGCGAGCCGGTGGGCACGGGCCCGCTTCCTCCCCGATCAGGTCCGGACAGGAGCGCACATGTCCCAGAGCGCGACCACCGCGATGCGGGCGGTGCCCGGCAGCACACCCGGACAGCGCGCGGCCCAGGGCAAGGAGGCCCGGCGCCGTTCGCCGCGGTCCGGGCACGCCGTGTACCGCCCGTCCCCGGACCGGCCGGACCCGCTGGCGATCCTGGAGGCGCAGTCCGCGGCCCGGGTGCCCGAGCTCGTGCCGATCCGCTACAGCAGGATGTCCGAGTCGCCCTTCCGGTTCTACCGGGGGGCGGCCGCGGTCATGGCCTCGGACCTGGCCAACAGCCCCGACTCGGGTATCACGGCCCAGCTGTGCGGGGACGCGCACCTGCTGAACTTCCGGCTGCTGGCCTCCCCGGAGCGGTCGCTGATGTTCGACATCAACGACTTCGACGAGACGCTGCCCGGTCCCTGGGAGTGGGACGTCAAGCGGCTGGCGGCGAGTTTCGTCATTGCCGGCCGGGCGAACGGCTTCGACGACGCCGAGCGGGCGGGCGTTGTGAGCGCCGCCGTGCGTTCCTACCGCGAGGCGATGCGCGGCTTCGCGGGCATGGGCAACCTCGCCGTCTGGTACGCGAGGATCGACTCGGATCGGCTGAAGGCCCTCGCCGCGGAGCAGTTGGACAAGGGTGGACGCAAGAAGCTGGCCCGCGCCATGGCGAAGGCCCGTACGCGTGACACCCTGCAGGTCTTCGGCAGGCTCACGGAGCTGGTCGACGGGCGGCCTCGTATCGCGGCGGACCCACCGCTGCTGGTGCCGGTCGCGGATCTGCTGCCGGACGTCGAGGGCAGCGCGCTCGAAGACCGGTTCCGCCACCTGCTGGAACGCTACGGCCGCACGATGGGCAGTGACCGCCGGGCGCTCCTGGAGGACTACCGGATGGCCGACATGGCCCGCAAGGTGGTCGGTGTGGGCAGCGTCGGCACCCGCTGCTGGATCCTGCTCCTGCTGGGCCGCGACGGCCAGGACCCCCTCTTCCTGCAGGCCAAGGAGGCCGACACCTCCGTGCTCGCGGAGCACCTCGGCGCGAGCCGGTACCGCAACCAGGGCGAGCGCGTGGTCTCGGGGCAGCGGCTGATGCAGGCGGCGAGCGACATCTTCCTCGGCTGGGAGCGGGTGGACGGGATCGACGGCAAGCAGCGAGACTTCTACATCCGCCAGTTGCGCGACTGGAAGGGCATCGCCATGCCGGAGACGATGTCGCCCGACCAGTTGCGGGCCTTCGGCGAGGTGTGCGGGCTCACCCTCGCCCGGGCGCACGCTCGCTCGGGCGACCGGATCGCGATCGCCGCCTACCTGGGCCGCGGCGAGGCCTTCGACCGGGCGCTCGTCACCTTCGCCGAGGCCTACGCCGACCAGAACGAACGCGACCACCAGGCCCTGGTCGACGCGGTGCGCGCCGACCGGCTGCCGGCGCGGGAACTGCCGGCGGCCTGACGGCCGGTGCACGGACGGCCGGTGCACGGGCGAGCGGCGCCGGACGCCGTGTCAGCTGACGGTGGGCCAGGAGCGCAGCAGGGCGGCGATCTGCGCGGCGGTGCAGGCCGGGGCGAGGAGCAGGTCCCGCAGGGCGATGGCGTCGTCGCGCGTGGGTTTGACCGCGATCCCGGCGGCTTCCAGGTACATGACCCCGGTCGCGGCGGCGACGGCGAGGTTGGAGCGCTCCAGCCAGTGGCACCGGCCAAGCGTGTGGACCAGGGCGGCCGCCTTGGCGTACGGGCCGTCGTAGAGGGGCTGTTCGAAGAGCTCGGCGCGGTGGCGGGCGACCGCCGACACGGGGACGCCGTAGTCGTCGGGGGCCGGGTCGTCGGCCCCGGCCGCCTCGGCGACCTGCAGGATCCAGGGGACGTCGATGTGCAGCTCCATCATGCGGCGCGCGATCCCGGGCGGGTCCGCCGCGCGTCCTCGGCCTCGTCGAAGACGTCCTGGTGCTCGGAGAGGAAGCGCGTGGCGGCCTCCACCGCGCGGGAGCGCAGTCCGCTGGCGTCGTCCTGGACGAGGCGTGCGAGATAGTCCCCGATGCTCAGCCCGAGGTCGGCGGCCCGCTTCTTGGCGAGGTCGGCGACGTCCTGGTCCACCCGTGCGCCCAGCTGTGTCTTGGCCATAGCAGACACGGTAACAGCTGTTACCGCTCTCGGACACCCCCTCCGGAGGCCGGCCGTCAGTCCGCCGCCGGGTGCCGGCTCCCTGCGCGCTCGGCAACGGCCGGGGCAGTGGCCTCCGCCGGCGCCGTACGGGCGGGGCGACGGGTCCAGCGGTGCCACCAGTGGTGGCGCCTG
This sequence comes from Streptomyces sp. NPDC058662, assembly GCF_042716255.1. NCBI lineage: Bacteria > Bacillati > Actinomycetota > Actinomycetes > Kitasatosporales > Streptomycetaceae > Streptomyces > Streptomyces sp. NPDC058662. The sequence continues at coordinate 4,172 of NZ_JBHXRU010000085.1, forward strand.
GGGTGGACCGCACGGCTCATGCGGCGCCCGAGCAGCAGGTAGCCGATCAGCGCACCGACGGTGTTGAGGATGACGTCGTCCACGTCGAAGGCCCGCCCCGCGACGAGCGCGCCCTGGATCAGCTCGACGAGCGTCATCACGAGGGCGGTCGGCACGGCCACCCGGAACAGCCCCCGCGTCTGCGGCAACAGCACGGGCAGCAGGATGCCGAACGGGACACCCAGCAGGAGGTTCCCGCCGAGCTGCTTGACGGCGTCCTTGACGGACGCCCCGCCGAGGTAGGCGTCGATCGACGCGCCGGGGCGGACATTGCTGTGCACGAGGTCGACGGAGGCCGCGGACGGCTCCAGGGTGACGCGCGCCAGGGCGATGCTGAAGAAGACCGTCCCCACGAAGGCGACCAGCACCGCGGCCGCCCGCAGCGCGGGGTGCGCAGGCGGGCGCCCCAGAGGGGTCTCGGCCCGCCCACCGCTCTCCACCGCGGTCCGCGGAGCGGATCCGCCGGATGCCGCCGGGCTCCGCGGTACGGCGGTGGACTTTCGTTCGTCCATGAGTCGCTCCTTCTCACACACCCGTCGGGTTCCGGCCGTGCGCATACCCCGGGTCGGCGGGTCCACGCCCCTCCCGTCGGCGCAGGGTTCGAGTGGCCGTGGATGAGCGTGTCCTGACGGGGCATCCGCTGTCCATGGAGACCCACGCGAACGACACCGCGCCGGCCGGTCGCGCCGGCGCGCCGCGGCGGAGGTGGCGGACGGCGGCCCGGGCCGGTGCCGCCCTGGTGGTCGTGGCCGCGCTGCTCGTGCTCGCCGGCCGCTTCCTCACGGTGCCCGGCCTGGACGGCCTCTTCGGTACCCGCACCCACGACCGGACCGGACCGGCCGTACTGAAGTCCCTGCGCGACATGAGCCGGTTCGAGGGCGCCGCGGGCGACTACCAGGTCGTCGTGGACCTGGAGCACGACGCCCCCTTCCTCCCGGACGCGGTCCGCGGCACCCGCACCCTGTACGTGGGCGCGGGCACGGTCTCCGCGTACGTGGAGCTGGGCGGGCTCGACGAGCGGGCCGTGACGGTCGACGCGGACCGCACCGAGGCGGTCCTGCGGCTCCCCCGCGCGACCCTCGGCGCGCCCGCGCTCGATCCGGGGCGCTCGTACGCCGTCTCCAAGCAGCGCGGTCTGCTGGACCGGCTCGGCGACCTGTTCTCGGGCAACCCGGCGGGCGAACAGGCCGTGCAGAAGCTCGCGGTGGAGCGGATCGGCGGGGCCGCCCGGGAGAGCGGGCTCACCGAGCGCGCCGAACGGAACACCACCCTGATGCTGGAGGGCCTGCTGCGGTCCCTCGGCTTCGAGCGGGTGTCGGTCACCTACGTCTGAGCCGGCCGGTTCGTGCGCCGGCGGCCGCCCGGGTCGCGCGGCGCGCGGGGCGGGACCTCAGCCGACCTGGATGCCGATCACACACGTGTCGTCGTCCGTGTCGGAGCGGCTGTCGGCGAGGAGGCGGTCCAGGCGCCCGTCCAGGTCCCCGGTTCCGGCGGCCGCCGCGGCCACGAGGTGGCCGAGCGAGTCCTGGACGGAGGAGTCGCGCCGTTCCACCAGCCCGTCCGTGAACATCAGCAAGGTGTCGTCCGGTTCGAGCTGCACCTCCCGCTCGGTGTAGGTGATGTCGGGCAGGGCTCCGAGGAGCAGGCCCTCGATGAGCGGGAAGACCTCGGCCCCGCCTCCGCGGACGAGTACGGGCGGCAGGTGGCCGGCGCGCGCCCAGCGCATCACCCGGGTGCGCGGGTCGAACAGTCCGCAGACGGCGGTGGCGGTGAGGTGCTTGGCCAGATGGTGGGTGACCGTGTTGAGCCAGGACAGCAACTGGGCGGGGCCCGCGCCCGTGACGGCGAGGCCGCGCAGCGCGTTGCGCAGGACGACCATCCCTGTGGCCGCCTCGATGCCGTGACCGGCGACATCGCCCACGGACAGCAGGATCAGTCCGGAGGGCAGGACCACCGTGTCGTACCAGTCGCCGCCGACGAGCGACTCGGTCTCCGCCGGCCGGTAGCGTACGGCGACCCGCAGTCCGGGGGCCTCGATCGCCGGCGGGGTCGGAGGCATGATGGCGTGCTGGAGCTGGAGGGCGAGCCGGTTGCGTTCGGCGGACTCGGCCTCGGTGTGGGCGAGCTGGTCCCTGGTCGCGGCCAGCGCGACCTCGGTCCAGTGCTGGGCGGAGATGTCCTGGTAGGCGCCCCGTACGGTGTGCAGCCGCTGGTCGGCGTCGAGGACGGGCTCGGCGACGACCCGGATGTGGCGGGTGATGCCGTCGGGCCTCTGGAGACGGAGGTTGACGGAGGCGGGCCGGCGGTGGCGGAGCACCGCCCGCAGGAAGCGGCCGAGTGCGGCGGAGTCGTCGGGGTGGGCGTAGCCGGGCAGATCCCGCAGCCGTACCGGGGGCGCGGTGGGCGGGAGCCCGTGCAGGGCGTAGAGCTGGGCGTTCCAGGTGGTCTCCCCGGTGGTGAGGTTCTCCTCGAACCCGCCGATCCGGCCCAGGCGTTGGGCGTGCTGGAGGAGGTTGGCCAGCCGGGCCGTCTCGTCCTCGATGCGCCAGATCAGCAGGACGGCGGCGCCGTGGCGGCTGACGCTGATGTCCGCGACCGAGGTGAGGGGGATCTGGTCGACCAACGCGGTCAGGCTCATGCGCTCGGCCCTGAACGGCTCGCCCGTCGCGTGCACGCGCTCGATGATGTCGAACAGGCCGCTCTCGCCGGCGGCCATCGGGTAGGCCTCCAGCAGCAGCGCGCCGCTCACGTCACCGCGCGGCCGGCCCACGGGGTCGACGAACCGGCTGCCGGCGTGGCGGATGCGGAAGTCGCTGAGGCGGCCCTCGGAGTCGAGGACCGGCGTGAGCACCACGGCGGGGTCCTGGAGTCCTTCGGCGAGGTCGATGAGCTCCGCCACGTCCGGGAGCACCGCGTCACCGATCGTGTGGTCGCGCGGGGGCGCGGTGTCCATGGTGTGGGCGCACAGCTCGGCGAGGGCCTCGACCTGGCGCTCGATCTGCGGGGGCTGCGGCGCGAGGGGCTGCGGCCAGCAGATTTCGAGGACGCCGTGGATCCGTCCGCCCGTTCCCGTCGGTGCGGCCATCCGTCCGCCGCCGGGCCACTGGAGGTGGCCGATCGAGGGCATGCCCTCGGCTTTCAGGCGGGCGAGGGTGACCAGTCGGCGCTCCCGCAGGGCGAGGCGGGCGACGGTGGAGACGCCGGGCGGTACGTGGCGCCAGCGGGCGGCCTCCCCGGGCGCGAATCCGGCGTGGCCGGCGAGGGTCAGCGAGCCGTCGGGCACCGCGGTCCACACGGCCACGGCGGTCGCGCCGAGGGGGCCCAGGGCGTTCGTCAGCAGGGACTCGGCCACCGCCTGGGTGTCGGCGGCCGCCGCCAGCATGCCGCTCTCGGCGGTACGCAGCCGCACCGACACCGCGGAGTACCGCTCGGCCGGAGCCCCGGTGTCGGGCCCGTCCGGACCCGCCTCCGTACCGGTGCGCCGGACGAACTCGGCGGCGACCTCGCTGACGTGGTCGCGGGACGCCTGGTTGACGATGTCGGCGGCGAGTTCGAGCGGGGACATCCCGCCCTCCCGGCACAGCACGTCGAGCTGGTGTGCCGCGGCGGCCGGGGTGCAGTTCAACTGCCCGATCAGGATGCCCTTGGCCAGCTCGATCAGGGCCCGGCCGTCGGCGGCCGCCTGCGCCTCCAGCACCTCCCGGCGCAGCCGTTCGACGGTGGCCACGAGGCGCCCCAGTGGGGTCGGCGACTGGTGCGGGACGGTGCTCGCGCCCGGCTGGCCGCCGGTCGGCGCGCCCTGCGGGGACGCGCCGTCGTGCCGTCGCGTGTGCGCGGTCATCGGGTGAGCCAGTGGCGGACGCGGGCGATGAGGTCGTCGGCGTCCACCGGCTTGGTGACGTAGTCGCTGGCGCCCGCGGCGAGGCTCTTCTCCCGGTCACCGGGCATCGCCTTGGCGGTGACCGCGATGATGGGCAGGTCCTCGTACTCGGGCATCCGCCGGATCTCCGCGGTGGCCGCGTAGCCGTCCAGCTCGGGCATCATCACGTCCATCAGGACGATGTCGACGCCCGCGTCTCCGGTGAGCGCGTCGATGCCCTTGCGGCCGTCCTCGGCGTGGAGCACGCGCAGGCCGTGCAGTTCCAGGATGCCGCTGAGGGCGAAGAGGTTGCGTGCGTCGTCGTCCACGACGAGGACGGTGCGTCCGGCCAGGTCGCCTTCGCGTACGGGGGCCGGCTGACCGCGCCGGGTGTCGCCGTGCACCAGGGGCAGCGCCTCCCCCGGCTGCTCGGCGGACAGGTGGAGCGCGATCCGCTCCCGCAGCTCGTCCAGGCTGGAGAGCAGTTCCACGCGGCGGGCAGCGGCGCGCTCCCGCAGGGCGGGTTCCCGGCCGGTGCGCGGCCGGGGGTTGTCGTGGGCGAGGACGGGGAGCGAGGAGAGGGCCGGGTCGCCGTCGAGTGCGTCGAGGAAGCCGAGCGCCTCGCCGTCGGGCAGGTCCAGGTCCAGGACGACGCAGTGGAAGGATTCGGAGGCCAGGGCGGCGGCGGCCTCCCGCGCGCCGGTGGCGTTGACCACGTGGACGCAGTCGCGGCCGCCGGCCCCCGCAGGGGCCGGGGCGAGGTCCCGGTGGGCGCTCTCGGCGACGAGGGAGAGGAGGCCGTTGGGCCGTTCCTCGATCACGAGCAGGCGCCGCGGCTGCCGCTGGGCCGGGATCGCGGGCGCCTGCGGACGGCCCTCGCCGGTCGTTGCGGCCGCGCTGCCGGTCGGGAGCGCCGGCGGGAGGTCGCAGGGGGGCGCCTGCTCGTAGTCCGCGCGGCTGACCGGCAGGTAGAGCGTGAAGGTGCTGCCCCGGCCGGGGGCGCTCTCGGCGGTGACGGCCCCGCCCAGGAGCTGGGCGATCTCGCGGCTGATGGAGAGCCCGAGTCCGGTGCCGCCGTACTTGCGGCTGGTGGTGCCGTCGGCCTGCTGGAAGGCGCCGAAGACGGACTCCAGCTGTTGCTCGGGGATGCCGATGCCGGTGTCCCGGACCCGGAAGGCCGTTACGGGCCCGCGCCGGGGGACCCCGGCGGGGATCTCGGGGGCCGCCGCGGGTTCGATGCGCAGCTCGACGCCGCCGCGCTCGGTGAATTTGACGGCGTTGGAGAGCAGGTTGCGCAGGATCTGGCGCAACCGCGCGTCGTCGGTGAGCAGTTCGGCCGGGGCGTCGGGGGCGGTGGTGAGGGTGAAGTCGAGGCCCTTGTGCGTGGTCATCGGCCGGAAGGTGGCGTCGACGTACTCAAGCAGGTGCGGCAGGTGCACCCGCTCCGGGTTGATGTCCATCTTCCCGGCCTCGACCTTGGACAGGTCGAGGATGTCGTTGATGAGCTGGAGCAGGTCGGAGCCGGCGGAGTGGATGATGCCCGCGTACTCGACCTGCTTGGGGCTGAGGTTGCGGGTGGGGTTCTGGGCGAGCAACTGGGCCAGGATGAGGAGGCTGTTGAGCGGGGTGCGCAGCTCGTGGCTCATGTTGGCCAGGAACTCCGACTTGTAGGTGGAGGCCAGCGACAGCTGCTGGGCGCGGGTCTCCAGTTCCTGCCGGGCCTGCTCGATCTCCAGGTTCTTGGCCTCGATGTCGCTGTTCTGGCTGGCGAGCAGGGCGGCCTTCTCCTCCAGTTCCGCGTTGGAGCGCTGGAGTTCCTCCTGCTGGACCTGGAGTTCCTCCGAGCGGGCCTGGAGTTCGCCGGTGAGGCGCTGGGACTCGCCGAGGAGCTCGTCGGTCCGGGCGTTGGCGACGATCGTGTTCACGTTCGCGCCGATGGTCTCCATCAGCTGGGCGAGGAAGTCCCGGTGCACGGCGGTGAAGGCGGTGAAGGCGGCGAGTTCGATCACGCCGAGGACCTGGTCGTCCACCACGATCGGCAGGATGATCAGGCTGCCCGGGGTGGTACGTCCCAGACCGGAGGAGATGACGTAGCTGCCGGGGACCTGGTCGGTGGCGATGATCCGGCGGCTGCGGGCCGCCTGGCCGACGAGGGACTCGCCGAGGGCGAACGCCGTGCCGCCCTCGGCGCCCGCGGGACGGCCGTAGGAGCCGACGAGCGTAAGGACGGTCCCGCCGGGTCCGTCCTCGGCGAGGTAGAAGGCGCCGTACTGGGCGGCCACGAGCGGCGTCAGTTCGTCCATGACGAGTTCGGCGACGGCGGCGAGGTCGCGGTGGCCCTGCATCAGGCCGGAGATCTGCGCGAGGTTGGACTTGAGCCAGTCCTGCTCCTGGTTGGCGCGCGTGGTCTCGCGGAGCGAGCCGACCATGGAGTTGATGTTGTCCTTGAGTTCCGCGACCTCGCCGGAGGCGTCGACCGTGATCGAGCGGGTCAGGTCGCCCTCGGCGACCGCGCTGGCGACCTCGGCGATGGCCCGGACCTGCCGGGTCAGGTTGCCGGCGAGCTCGTTGACGTTCTCCGTCAGCCGCTTCCAGGTCCCCGAGACACCCTCGACCTCGGCCTGACCGCCGAGCCGGCCCTCACTGCCCACCTCGCGGGCCACGCGCGTGACCTCGGCGGCGAACGCGGACAGCTGGTCGACCATCGTGTTGATGGTCGTCTTCAACTCCAGGATCTCGCCCCGGGCGTCCACGTCGATCTTCTTCGACAGATCACCGTTGGCGACCGCCGTCGTGACGAGGGCGATGTTGCGGACCTGGCCGGTGAGGTTGTCGGCCATGGAATTGACGTTGTCGGTCAGGTCCTTCCACGTACCGGAGACGCCCTTGACGTCCGCCTGTCCGCCGAGCCGGCCCTCGGTGCCGACCTCGCGGGCCACACGCGTGACCTCCCCGGCGAAGGCGGAGAGCTGGTCGACCATCGTGTTGATGGTCTCCTTCAGCTCCAGGATCTCCCCGCGAGCGGTGACGGTGATCTTCTGCGAGAGGTCGCCCCTGGCCACCGCGGTCGCGACCTGGGCGATGGAGCGCACCTGGGCCGTGAGGTTCCCGGCCATGAAGTTGACGGAATCCGTGAGGTCCAGCCAGGCGCCGCCGACCCCGGGTACGTCGGCCTGCCCGCCGAGCGTCCCCTCGGTACCCACCTCGCGGGCCACGCGCGTCACCTCGGAGGTGAAGAGCGAGAGCTGGTTGACCATCCCGTTGAACACGGTGGCGATCTCCCCGAGGAGCCCGTCCGCCGCGTCGGGCAGCCTGGTGCGGAAGTCCCCGTCGCGTACGGCGGTCAGCCCCGCCAGGAGCCGGCGCAGTTCGGGCTCGCCGATCCCGGCCCCACCCGGCGACGCGGGCGCACCGCTCAGAGCATCCGTGTCCGGCCGCTCGGCCATGACACAACCTCACTTTCGCTACCAACCGCTCGAACACCCGGGGCAGCACCGACCGCGGACACCAGAGCGCGCCGGAGCGCCCGCCGTGCCGTAGTCCTTCGCCGGTGCACCGGTCGGGTGAAGGCTAATGCCGCCAAGGGACGATAGGGCACGGCCGAGCACGCCGGGGGCCGCTCGGGCCGGTTCGCCCGCGCCGGGACCCGCCGGGGGCTCGCCGGGCACCGGGCGGCGGCCCGCGGCGGCGTCAGGCGCCCGCGGCGTCCTCGACGCTCCCGTACAGGGAGAGGACGGTGTCGGCGCCGGTCAGCGCGAACAGCCGGCGCAGCTGCTCGCCGGGGGCGGCGATACGCAGGACGGTCAGCTGGTGCAGCCGCAGGAGCAGGTTCAGGAAGGAGGAGTCCCCGAAGGTGATGGCGCCCGCGTCCAGGACCACCACCGGGTGCCGGTCGGCCGCGGCGACCAGCGCCTGCTCCAACGGGCCCAGGGTGTCCTGGTCGAGCTCGCCGCGGGCCGCGACCACCCAGCCGGCCCCGGCCGGGTAACTGTCCCCGACCACGCCGTCCTGGTACGCGTCCCTTGCTCCGGTCATGTCCGCCTCCCCGGATCGCCACCTGTAGGTTCTCCACAGGGAGTATGCCTGGTCCCCGCTCCGGTGAGTGACGCCCCGGGTGGGGAAACCGGCGAAGAGATTCATGCCACGGGAGTGTGTAGAACCGCGGAGCCGGGGCAGACGCGTCCCGCCAGCCGTCAGTCAACCGGGAGGGAGCGGCCAGCATGTCTCGCTCGGCCACCGCAGTAGGCCACATCCGTGCAACCGAGGCGCGCGTTCCGGCGAGCGGCCGGGGCACCGCGGAATCGCCGATGCCGGACGCGGCACCGCTCCATGTCGACAACCCCCGGGAGATGGCGCCCTCCGACGCCCGCGAGCTGTCGCGCGTCTTCTTCCAGCGGCTGCGGGACCTGGAGGAGGGCACCCGGGAGTACCAGTACACCCGCAACACACTGATCGAGATGAACCTCTCCCTCGTGCAGTTCGCCGCGCGCCGGTTCCGGGCCCGCGTGCAGGGCGGCGGCATCGACATGGACGACATCATCCAGGTGGGGACCATCGGCCTGATCAAGGCCATCGACCGCTACGACCTCGAACGCGAGGTGGAGTTCTCCACCCTCGCCCTCCCCTACATCACGGGCGAGATCAAGCGCTACTTCCGCGACACCACCTGGGCCGTGCACGTCCCCCGCCGCCTGCAGGAGCTGCGTACCGAGCTGGCGAAGGCGCAGGAGGCCCTGACCGACGTCCTGGGCAGGGCGCCGACGGTCAAGGAGGTCGCCCAGCACCTGGAGCTGTCCGAGGACGAGGTCATCGACGGCCTGGTGGCCGCGAACGGCTACACGAGCGGGTCCCTGGACACCTCCGGCGCCGAGAGCGACGTCCCGTCCACGACGAGCCGCACGACCCGGCCGCTTGCGGAGCGCCTCGGCGACGTCGATCCCGCCATGGAGCTCTTCGAGGAGTTCCACACCCTCGCGCCCCTGCTGGAGAAGCTCGACGAACGCGACCGGCTCATCCTGAGCATGCGCTTCGGCCAGGACCGCACCCAGGCGGAGATCGGCGCCGAACTGGGCATCTCGCAGATGCAGGTCTCCCGCCTCCTGTCCCGGACGCTGGCGCGGCTTCGCACCGGCATGCTCGCCGAGTAGGATCCCGGCATGGCGTCCGTCGACCGACCCGACAGCTCCGCCTCCCCCGTCGGCCCCCGTCCGGGACCGGCCGACGGGGCGGGGGCGGACGCCGTCGCGCCGTGCGCGGATACGCGGGCGGCGGGCACGACGGCGCTGACCGTCATGCCGCTGCCGGACCTGCCCGGCGCGCGCCTGAGCGGCAGCTGCGACCTGGACACGCGGCACGTGCTGTCGGCGGCACTGGGTACAGTGACCGGGATCCCCGGCCCCGTGGTCCACCTCGATCTCTCGGCCGTCCTCTTCCTCGATCCGGCCGCGGTCGCCGCACTGGTGCAGGCGGCGGCCGATCTCAACGGGCAGGGGCGTCGTCTGTTGCTCCACGACCCGCCATACTCGCTGCGCAAGGTAGTGGAGATGTTCCCGGACGAATGCGCCGCGCTGGAGGTCGCAGCATGATCACTGTTCCTGCGCCCGCCGGGCCCGGGGCCTTCGTCCACCCTGCCCTCTTCTACCAGGACCTCGACGAGTACCTGGCCGGGGTGGGCGGTTTCGTACGCACGGCTCTGGACGCGGACGAACCGGTCCTCGTCGCGGTCCCCGGCCCGCACCTGGACTCCCTGCGCGAGCACCTCGGCGGGAGCGCGTCGGAGGTCACCTGGACGGACATGACGGATCTGGGCCGCAATCCCGGCCGTATCCTCGCCGCCCTGCAGGACTTCGCGGACCGGCACACGGGCCGCGCGCCGCGGATCGTCGGCGAGCCGATCTGGCCCGGCCGCTCCCCCGCCGAGGTGCGGGAGGCCACCCGCCACGAGGCCCTCATCAACACGGCCTTCGCGGGACGCCCGGCCACCATCCTGTGCCCGTACGACGTGGAGCGCCTGGCTCCCGCGGTCGTGGCGGACGCCCGGCGCACCCACCCCACCCTCATAGAGGGGGGCCAGGATGTGCTGAGTCCGGCCTACACGGACGCCGCGCGCGTCAGCGCGGACTGCGACCTGCCGCTGCCCGCGCACGAGGGCGACGCGCACCGGATCGACTACTCCCACGGGGAGCTCGCCGGGGTGCGCGAGCATGCCGAGCGCTGGGCCCGCGGAACAGCCCTGACCCCGGCGCGGCGGGGTGACTTCGTCCTGGCCGTCAGCGAGGCGGCGGCCAACTCCCTCTCGCACGGGGGCGGCAAGGGCACCTTGCGGCTGTGGACCGTTGCCGGGACCGGGGTGGTGGCCGAGATCCACGACGCCGGCCGGCTGGCCGATCCGCTGGCGGGGCGCCGACGTCCCTCCCTGGCGTCGGCCAGGGGCGGGCGCGGGCTGTGGATGATCCACCAGCTCTGCGATCTGGTCGAGGTGCGCGCCCTGGAAACCGGCTTCACGCTGCGGCTTCACATGGCGACGCCCTGAGCCCGGCCGTCCCCTAGACTGTCACGGGCGCGTTCGCACGCCCCCGCGATGCCGGGGGACGGACGCAATATCCGGGACACCGAGCGCGGCTCGCGCCGGGCAGGTCCCGTGAGCACAGATCAGTGTCGACGTGGGGGGCGAGAAGCCGTAGTGGAGACCGTCGGTCCGGAAACAGGCGAGCCAGTGGGCAGCGGCCTTCCCGTACGGGGCCAGCGGCGCCGGCTCGCCCTGGCGGGCGTCCGGGGTCCGGTGGCCAAGGGCCGCGACTTCGCGCGCGAGGCCCTGCGGGACTGGGGCTGGGACGGGACCGAGACGGCCGATGACACCCTGCTTCTCGTGTCCGAGCTGCTGACGAACGCGTCGCTGCACGCGGGCGGCTGCCTGGAGCTGGTGCTCACCGCGGGCGATGTCCTGCGCGTGGAGGTGTACGACGCCACGACGGTCCTGCCCCACCGCCACCCGGCCCCGCAGCGCGGCGTTCCGGGCGGCCACGGCCTGTACATCGTGGAGCGCCTGTCCGATCGCTGGGGCGCTGCCGCGCACGACCGCGGCAAGGCCGTCTGGGTCGAGGTCGAGGCAGCCCGGCTGAAGTCCGGCAGGCCCGCGGGAGGCTGACCCCGGCGCCGCGCCCTCCTACCCCCGCGCATGGGGCCCTCGGGGGTGGGTAGCCGCGCCCGTGGACGTCCTGACGGACGACCCCGCACCTCGGGGGTGCGGGGCTGCCGACACCACGGAAGGGGTGCGCATGTCGCACGTCGAGGAGTATGTCGAGGTCAACGTTCCCGTTCGCACGGCCTACAACCAGTGGACGCAGTTCGAGGATTTCCCCGCCTTCATGGAGGGGGTCGAACGGATCGACCAGCGCACGGACACGCTCACCCACTGGGTGACGAACGTGAACGGCGTGCAGCGCGAGTTCGACGCGCAGATCACCGAGCAGCTCCCGGACCAGCGCGTCGCGTGGATGACGGTCGACGGGGAGGCCCGCCAGGCGGGGCTCGTCACTTTCCAGCCGATCGACGCCAGCACCACCAAGGTCGTCCTGCACATGAACTGGGTGCCCGACGGCCTGGCCGAGGCCGCGGCCGACAAGCTCGGCTTCGTCAAGCGGCAGGTGGCCGGCGACCTCAAGCGATTCAAGCTGTTCATCGAGTCGCGCGGGGTCGCGACGGGTGCCTGGCGCGGCGAGGTCTGACGCCGGCAGGAGGGGTGTGAGGGCGGGCCGGTCAGTCCTTCAAGGGGGTTACCCGCCCAAGATGAGCGGGTTCCTCGGAGGATCTCGGCCAAGTTGCCCGTACGCCCCTGCACGCCCCCCGGAGTGACGTTCCATCACCCCTGTACGGGGGCACCCGCGAGGTGCCGTTGGTTCGTCTACTCGGGAGAGCACACGATGACGAAGGTCCTCGTCCTGCACAGCGTCACCCTGGTCAGATCCGCACTGGCCGCCCTGCTGAGATCAGAAGGGCCTTTCGAAGTCACATCGGCGGGCTGGCGGGCCGCTTCGCGCGAGGCCGAGAATTTACGACCGGACGTGATGGTCGTCGACCTCGACTGTCCGGGTGCGACCGCGGTCCTGGACGACGACGGGCGCGGGGACCGCCAGGTCCTCGCGTCCCCCTCCCCGGTACTCGTCCTCGCGTCGACCGGCGCACCCGGCACCCTGCACCGCGCCTTCCGCGCCGAGGCCCGCGGCTACGTCGACAAGGACGGCTCGCCGGGGCGCCTCGTACGGGCGGTGCGGAAGGTCGCCGCGGGGGAACGGTTCATCGACGCGTCCCTGGCCTCGGCCTTCATGGAGGCCGATCCCGTACCCCTGAGCCCCCGGGAACTGAGCGTGCTGGCGCGGGCCGCGGAGGGCGATTCCATCGCCGAGATAGCCCGTACCCTGCACCTGGCCAGCGGCACGGTACGCAACTACATGGCGGCGGCGACGCGCAAGACCGGTGCGCGCAACCTCATCGACGCGATCCGGATATCCCGGCGGGCGGGCTGGGTCTGATCAGCGGGAACTCCCGCGCACGGTCGCGGCCGGGGAGGACGGCCCCGGCCCGGCACCAGGGCCCCGGCCCCCGCACGAGGGCGTTGACCCGGCACGAGGACGCTGACCCGGTACGAGGGCGCCGACCCTGCGGGCCGCCGCGTCACGTGTCCGTGACGCGGTCCCACGTCCCCACCAGATCGCGGTACAGGGGCGAGCGGGCCGGCAGCTCCGCATGCGTCCCGCACATGGCGCGGGTCCCGTCGAGGACGAGGACCCGGTCGGCGCGGGCCGCTGACGAGACCCGGTGGGCCACGACGACGAGGGTGCCGGGCCGATCCGCGAGGGCCCTTTCGGCACGCTCCTCCGTGCGCGGGTCCAAGTGGCAGGTCGCCTCGTCGAGCAGCAGCAGCGGGGCCGGCGAGAGGTAGGCGGCGGCGACGGCGAGGTGCTGGCTCTCGCCCCGGGACAGCAGCCGGGGGGACACCTCGGCGTCCAGGCCGCCCAGCCGGTCCACCAGGGCCTCCAGCCCCAGGGCGGCGATCGCGCCCCGTACCCGTGCCTCCTCGGCGGCGGTGGCGGCGGGGCCGCGGCAGAAGTGGGTCAGGTTCTCCCGCACCGTGCCGGTGAACACGTAGGCCTGCTGCGGAAGCAGGGTCCGCCGCGGGTCCGGTCCCGCGGCCCCCGCGCCACGGCGGGCCGCCGCACCGGCGACGAGGACCGTGCCCGTGTCGGGGGACAGCATTCCGGCGAGCAGCGCGGTGAGCGTGGACTTGCCGATGCCGCTCGGGCCGACCACGGCGAGGTGCTCCCCCGGCCGCACCACCAGGTCGAGGGCGTCCAGTACGGGGACGGCGCCCGGTCCGTAGGCGAAGGTGACTCCTCTGAGCTCGGCGGCGGCAGCGGCCCTCCGGCCGACTCGGGCGGGCGGCCGCGCCTCGGTCGTGTCGCGGCTGCCGCCGGGCGGCGGTGGGGCCGCCGGCGGGGTGGGGGACAGGGATGGGGGCGGCTCACAGAAGCGTTCGAGCACCACCAGGAGCCGGGTGCCTGCCGAACCGAGCGCCGTCATCAGGGAGTTCAGGGCCGGCAGCAGGGCCTGCACCACGTACGTGAGGCCCCCGGCCAGCGCGCCGGCGGTGACACCCCGCCCGAGCAGCCAGGGTGTCGCGGCCAGCAGGGCGACCACCGGGAGCCGGCCCGCCGTACCCAGGGCCAGGGTGCGCAGAGCCGCCCAGCGCGCGAGGGTGCCCGCCAGCCGCTCCTGGGCGGCGACAAGGGGCTCGATCCGGGCTCGCGCGGCCTCCTGCCCCCCGCAGGCGACCACGTCGCGCAGCCCCTCCCCCAGGGCCGCCACCCGGTCGGCTAGCGCCTCGTCCGTGTCCAGGGACCGGCGCTGCACGGACGCCATGGGGCGCAGCGTGGGCGCGCACCCGGCCCCCCCCCCCCCCCTGGGGGGGCGCCCCCCCGCTATAGCGCCGGCCCCCCCCCCACCCACGTCGCTCTGGGGACGGTCAGGCGGGCCGGCCGTCGTAGGGCGCGCCGGGGCCGTAGTAGGTACCCAACTGCTCGTGATAGCTCGGGTCGGCGAGGTGCTTGTCCTTGTCGAACTCCGGAGCGTTCTTGATCTGCTCCTTGGTACGGCTGACGTAGACCTTCTCGTACTCGACGTCGATCCGCTCGATGGTGCCGGCAGGGAGAAGGACTTCCTTGCCGAAGATCCACGGGCCGGTGTCGACCACGATGTAGGAGGAGCCGACATCGTCGGAGTGCTTGTCGACCGTGCCGATGGAACCGTCGCTGGCCTCAACCTTGTAACCGACCAAATCGGCGCCGATCATACGTCCGGAGGACTCGCCGTAACCCCACATGTTGTCGGACATGAAATGCAACTCCTTCGGCCTGCTGTTTCTGGTCCCGGTCTCGGGCCTTCGTAAAGGAGCGGTTGCCCCGCCAGGGGAAAACAACACCCCTGAATACTACTTTCGGTTCGCGGTGCGCCTTACGGACCGGGAGGGGGCCGATCGGTGGAGGCAACCGGTTCCCGACTGCGTCACGGCACCCCTCCCGGCTGAGGCGCATCTACCCGGTACCGGCTCGATTACCGGGCGCGCGCAGTGCAGGTGAAAGGGAACAGCTGAACATGGCTCGGGGCCCGTCCTCCGGTGAGGGCGGGCCCCGATCTGCCGCATCGGTTTGGTGCGGCTACCAGCGGTACCAGCGGCCGCTGCTGTTCTTGGGGCGGGCGACGAACCCGATCAGCCAGATCACCAATACCGCGATCGCAACCCACCAAAGGATCTTGATTGCGAAACCGGCACCGGCAAGAACAAGAACGAGCAGAAGAACGAGAAGCAGGGGAACCATGATTATCAACCTCCGAGCAATCGAATGCCCATGCTTCCTCCGAGCATGCATCCAGGACTCACCTGCCTCTCACGCGGAGCGGTCCGGCAAGGCCATTGCCGCCGACCGTATGGCCGTCGTCATCGCCTGGTTCCTGGCCCCGTGCCGAACTCACCACCCTGGCTCACCGACCACCCCGCTGCGGGGGCACCGCCAGCGGCGCGGACCTCGGACGGGTGCAGCTCCACTCCACACCCGAGTCCGTCCACGCCCAGCGCGACGCCGCGGCGTTGAGGGGAGGGCTCCGGGCGCCCAGGACCCAGGAGAACCTCGCGGTCGAGCGGTACGCCGACCGCTGGCCGAAACCCGCCCCCGCCGGACCGGCCGGTGGGGCCCCGATAGGGTCGCCGCTTTGCAGCGCACCCAGGTAGACGGCGTACCGGTTCTCTCGACCTGCGAGGGCGGCCGCCGCTTTGTGGGGGGAGGCCGTGCGGCTCGCTCGACAGGCGCCGAGTCCCGAGGAGGTGGAGGCGGAGGTCGCCTGGTGCCGCAAGGTGCTGGTCGAACGGCCGTCGGTGTTCCTCGAACTGGAAGGGGTTGGGGACTGCGAGCTGTACGGCATTTCGTACCTCGACGGCCCCGCCATGGTGCGGGCGCTGGAGGCGGTCACCGCCGCCGACGTACGCGAGGCCGTCGAACGGGCCGTGGCGGGCGCGGTGCTCGTCGTCCCGCACGGCACGCTCCCGGTCCTCACCGGCCTGGACGGCAGGCGTCTGGGGCACACCCAGGTCTGTGAGCAGTGGGACGTGCCCCCGCCGGACGGCGAGGTGCACAGGCGCCCGCTGCGCGCCCGGCTCGGCCGCGGGGACGGTGCGGCGGACCGTATCGTGCGCACGCCGCACTCGCTCGTCCGGTGTCGGGACGACTGGTACCACGAGTACCGCTTCGACGAGGTCGTCGAACTGGAGCGGTGGGGGGACGCCCGGCGGGCGATCGGCCGCTGCGGCTGTCTGCTGGAGCTCGTTCCCGGCACCTTTCAGGGCATGGACCTCCTCATACGGCCGCCGGCCCGGATGTAGCGGGAGGGTGGTGCGGGTTGAGCCGGGACATGAACCCCCGAGCGCCGGCCTGCCCATGACCCGTCGCTCGACGAGGCGACAGTGCTGCCTGGGCGCAACCGGGCCTCTACCGCCGGGATGGCGGTGATCGATCCGCTCCACGGCTGAATCCGCGGCGGACTCGACCGGGGCGGCGGGCGTGGCGTCGGGATTCGTGTGGGCTGTCGGGTGATGATGCCGCAGTGCGACTTGATCACGTGTCCTATGCGGTGGCCCGCGAGAGCTTCGTCTCGACCGTCCAGTGGATCGGATCGGCCCTCGGCGGCGGGTTCGTCGACGGGGGCGTGCACCCGCGATTCGGCACCCGCAATTTCATTCTCCCGCTGAGCGGCGGCACTTACGTCGAGGTCGTCACCACACTCGACCATCCCGCCGCCGACCGCGCACCCTTCGGCCGGGCGGTCGCGCGCCGCGCCGCCGAGGGCGGCGGCTGGCTCGGTTGGGTGGTCTCCGTCGACGACATCGCCCCGGTCGAGGCCCGCCTCGGCCGCACCTCGGCCGAGGGCCACCGTGTCCGCCCCGACGGCTTCGACCTGAGGTGGAAGCAGATCGGCCTGCTGGAACTGCTGGACGACCCGCAACTGCCCTACTTCCTCCAGTGGCTGGTCCCCATCGAGGAACGCCCCAGCGCCGACCCGCGCACCTCCACCGCCATCCACGGGGTCTCCATCGCCGGCGACGCCGCCTCCATCGCCGAGTTCCTCGGCGAACCGGCCGACCACCCCCTCGACCAGATCGACGTCACCTGGGTCGAGGACGAGGAACCGGGCCTGGTCTCGGTAGAGTTCGCCACCGCCCGCGGCCCGGTCACGATCTGACCAGGGCTACTGCCCACAGGCCCCGAACCCGACCGTTGACCCTGCTCGCGGACCGGGCCTACTCCTCCCGTGCAATCTGATCCCACCAACGAGGACGCGGGATCCGCGCGATCATCCCCCAGCCGTCAACGGCCACCACCTGCGGCGCAGATACCAAGGCGGCTGCCCGGCCTCGACGCCGCGGTCTGCAAGCATCGGAACAGCATCGAACGCTCCGAGCACGCTGTCACCGCTTATGTGGACAGTGCAAGTGATCACCCTGGGGGTTGCGTCGGTGGAGAGCTTGCTCGGCAGCTCGCAACTGGCCAGTACTGGGATTCGCACGGGCCCGGGTCCACTCCGGCAGCCCCGCTGGGAATGCGGTGGTCGCACCACCCGCAGAGCAGGCAGGCGGGTGACCGTGGTGGAGCGGGACGAACCCGCGACGGCCGCCTACCCGCCGCACCACGAGGCGCCGCCGAGCCCGTGAAGCGGTCCCGGCCGGGCCCGGGGCGGACACGAGTCCCGGCCGGGTCGCGGGGTCGTTCGCTTTCGGTGCCGCCGGCGGTTGCCCGTTAGCCGGCGCCGGGTACCCGGCCCTGGCGTGGTGCGGACACGGCGGCGTTCGGGCCCTTGGCGGCGCGTTCGTACAGGGCGCGGACGTCGTCGCCGAAGTAGACGCTGTACGAGGTCTGTTCGTCGCCGCCCCCGTCGCGGCCGCCGACCACCCCGATCAGGGTGCGGCCGTCGGTCAGGACCGGCCCGCCGCTGCTGCCGTTCGGTACGTCCGCGCAGTCCAGGCGCAGCTGCGTCGGCCCCGCCGCGCGGGCGGTGCTGCGGCAGTCCACCGGCTCCTCGGCGGCGTTGGGGTAGCCCACCACCCGTGCCGGCCGGGGCAGTTCGGGGCGGAAGGCGATGGTCGCGGCCCCGGTGACGTCCTCCAGCCGCTGCCCGGGATACCCGGGCCGGCGCAGCCGGACGAAGGCGATGTCGTGGTCGGGGTCCTGGTCCTCGATCCAGCGGGGGTCCACGTCGATCCGGGTCGGCACCCAGACGCCGTACGGGGCGACCCCCTCGCGGTAGCCGGGCACGAAGGCGAGGTTCGTGCGGAAGCCGGCCCGGTACACGCAGTGGGCGGCGGTGGCCATGAGGTCGCCGCCGGCGGAGTGGACCACGACGCCCGAGCAGTGGTGGTCGGAGTCCGCGTCGACGCCGGGGGAGAACAGCGCGCCGGTCGCGGGCTCGGCCGGGGCGGGCCGGGCCTCCAGCGGGTCGGAGGGCTGCCAGCCGCCGGACCGCCAGTCGGCGGGGGCCCCGCCCGCGCCGAAGGCCTTGGAGTCCGTGGCCGGTTCCGGGTCCTCACGGACCAGGCCGTCCAGCACGGCGGACGCGGTCCGGTCGGCGCGCTCCGGGTCCTGCTGGTAGACACCCGCCTGCGCGTCCCCGTCGGAGAGGTGGGCGACGTAGCCGCGCAGCTCCCAGAGGTACGCCGCGCCCCCGGCGAGCAGCGCGCAGACGCCGACGAGCAGGAGGACCCGTACCGCCCGCCCGTGGTACCTGCCGAACATGTCGCACTCCCGCCCCGCCCGCGCCGATGACCCACCTGTTCGATGAGGGTGCGCCGGGCCCGGTTCCGGACGGCCCACGTGTCCGTTCTCACAACTCGGGAGGCCGGGGTGGCCAACTGGACAAGGCGCGGCCGGTCGGACGACGATGCGGGCAAGAGTGCCGCTGGCAGCACCGGGGGCGGGCCGCGATCACGCAGCCATCCGGGCGTGCTGCCCCGCGTCCCCGCACCGCCACGGAGGAACACCCCGAGATGAGCTTCGGCGACCCGAACAACCCCTACGGGCAGCAGCCCCCGCAGGGCCCGCCCGGCTACGGATACCCGCAGCAGGCCCCGCAGGGCGTCCCGCCGCAGGGCGGCTACGCGTACCCGCAGCAGCAGGGTTACCCGGGCGCGCCGGCCGGCTACCCCGGTTATCCCGGTGGCCCCCCGGGCTACCCGGGCCACCCCGGCCCCGGACACCCGGGCGCCGGGGCCGAGATGCCCGGCGGCGCGAAGGCCGCCCGCGTCATCCTCTTCATCCTGGGCGGCCTGCAGGTCCTGGGCGGTCTGATCGTCGCCGTCGGCGGCGCGCTCTTCGCCTCGGCCTTCTCGGACTCCTCCCGCTCCACGGCGGAGGACGTGGGATCGGTCGTGGCCGGCATGCTCGTCGTCGTGGGCATCCTGCTCATCGGCGTGGCCCTGTGGCCCATCCTGACGGCCGCCAAGATGAGCAAGGGCCGCGGCGGGGTCCGCGTCTCGGGCATCGTGTACGGCTCGCTGCAGGCCCTCGGCGGCGGTTTCAGCCTCCTCGCCAACCTCGCCGTCCTCGGCGGCGAGACCCAGGCCCCGCTGGGGACCTCGGTCTTCGGCCTGGTGATGGCCGCGATGGGCCTCGGCCTCGGCATCTGGATCGTCGTCGGCCTGGTCAAGGCCGGCGACTACTTCAGGCGTCCGACCTACTGACACCCGGACCACGCCCCCGGCGAAGGCCGCCCCCGCGCCACCGCGGAGGGCGGCCTTCGCCGTACGGGCCGGGGGCGGCCCTCCCCGAACGTCGCCGTACGGGCCCCGCCGCCGCATCGCCCGCCCGGTCGCCCGCCCCTCCGCGGCCCCATCGCCCGACCGGTCGCCCCGCGCGTCGCCCGTCCCGCCGCCCGCCGCGTCGCCCGACCGGTCGCCCGGCGGTGCCCCGTCCGGCGGATCTTGCGGCGGCCGAGGGGCCGCGGCGCGCGGACCGGTTACGTATGAGCGGACCGCTCCGCGCCGGCCGCGTGCCGGGCCCACCCACCGGGAGACCTCGATGACCCGCATCAACCGACGTGACCTCGCCCTGCTCGCCCTGCGGACCGGTACCGGGGCGGTGCTGATGGCGCACGGTACGCAGAAGCTCTTCGGATGGTTCGGCGGGGCGGGACTGGAGAAGACGGCGGCCGCGATGGAGCAGATGGGCTACCGGCCCGGGCGCCCGAGCGCGGTCGCCGCCGGCATGGGCGAGGCCGGCGGCGGGGCGCTGCTGATCCTCGGGCTGGCCACGCCGGCCGCTGGGGCCGCGGCGGCCGGGGCGATGGCGGGCGCGGTGGCCGTGCACGCCCCCGCAGGCTTCTTCGCGCAGGGCGGCGGCTTCGAGTACCCCGCCTTCCTCGGGTTCACCGCGGCCGCGATCGGCCTCGCCGGGGCGGGCCGGTACGCCCTGGACCACGCCACCGGCCACACCTTCGACCAGCCGTGGACCCTCGGCCTGGCCTTCGCCGGCAGCGCTCTCGCGGCCGGGGTGGTCGTCACCCGCCGGGCCCGGGCGGCGCAGGCGGCGGCGGACACCGCCGACGAGCTGCGCGACGAGCCGGGGCCGGTGGCCGAGGGGCGCTGAACTCGGCGTTCCGGCCCCCCGGTCGGCCGCGCGGCGCTAGGGTGCCGGGCGGGGACGACTGCACGAGGGGGACGGTGTCGCCGATGCGTTTTCTCTTTGTCCACGGTACGGGCGTGCGGCGCGACCGCCACGACACGCTCTTCGCGCTGGTCCGCGAGCGGCTCGCGGCCCGCTTCCCCGGGGCGGACGTCGACTCCTGCTACTGGGGCGGCCGGTTCGGCGCGACCCTCGGCGCCGGGGGCCGGTCCGTACCGGGCATGCGCCCGCGCACGGACCCGGTGGATGCCGAGACGGCGGAGTGGGCCCTGCTGGTCGCCGATCCGCTGTGCGAGTTACGGGTCCTGGCGGAGGCGGGCTGGGAGGAGGCGCCGCCCGGACCGGGCGCGGGCGACCGGGACGGCTCCGCGGACGGCTGCCTCGACGCCTACGACGACCCGTACGGTGACGCCTTCGCGATGCCCGGCGTCCGCTCCGCCGGCGCCCGCGTGCTCGGCCTGCTGGCCGCACTGCCGCCCGTGCCCGACGGGTCCGACGCCGAGCTCGCCGCCCTGCTGCACGGGACCGGCCTCGCGGCCGGCTTCCCGGCCGCCCTCGACTCCACCGCCCGCTCCGCGGAGGCGGACCGCGCCGGGGAGCGCGCCACCGGGGAGCCGCAGGCGCGCGAGCTGGCCACCGCCCTGGCCCGCGCCGTGACCGCCGCCGCCCTCGCCGACGCGGGCGCCGACGCCGACTGCACCGGCGCCGAGCGGGACCGGCTCGTCGAACTGCTCGTCAGCCGCCTCGGCGGCGACGCCCGGGTCCCCGGCGCGCGGGCGGCGGCCGTCCTGGGCAGGCTCGCCCAACGGGTCACCACGCAGCCCCTGCTCAACGCCTGGCGCGGCTCCCTCACGGCCGGCGCCACCCCCGCGCTCGGCGACATCCTGCGCTACCAGGCCCGGGGCGGCGACCTGCGGGAATTCCTCCAGGCCCGGATCACCGCCGAACCCGGGCCGACCGTCCTCATCGGCCACAGCCTCGGCGGGATCGCCCTGTTCGACCTGCTGGCCCTCGCCGCCGCCCGGGGCGAGCCCGTCCCCGGGGCGGCCCTGCTCGTCACCGTCGGCTCCCAGGCCCCCTTCCTCCACGAGCTCGGCGCGCTGACCGCGCTCGCTCCCGGCGCGAAGCTCCCGCCCGGCTTCCCGCGCTGGCTCAACGTGTACGACCGCCAGGACGTCCTCGCCTACCTCGCAGCACCCGTCTTTCCCGGGGACGAGCGGATCAGCGACCACGAGGTCTCCAGCCGGCAGCCCTTTCCGGCCTGCCACAGCGCGTACTGGAAACAGGCCTCCCTCTACCGGCGGATCGAGGAGGCGGTGGCCGAAGCGGAGATCGGGTGACTTCCCCCGGCCTGCTGCCCCCCGGACTCCTGCCCCCCGGCCTCGGACCGGCACGGACCTTCGCGCTCGTCGCCGGCGTCGAGCGGTACGACATCAGCCGCCGGTGGAACCTGCGCGGCCCGGCCCGCGACGCCCTGCGCTTCGCCCGGTGGCTGACCGGCCCCGGCGAGGTGCCGCCCGGCAACGTACGGCTGCTGCTGTCCCCGCTCGACGAACCGGACACGCTGCGGTGGCCCGACTCCCCGGCCATGGCCGCGCTGCGGACGGCGTACCGGCCGGCGACCGAGGAGAACGTCAAGTCCGCGCTGCTCGACGAACTGCCGCAGTGCGACGGGGACCTGCTCTGGATCTTCTGGGCCGGGCACGGCTACCTCGGCCCCCGGCAGGAGCTGATGCTGCCCTGCGCCGACGCGCGTCCCGGCCAGATCCGCCACCTCAACCTCGATTCCGCGCTGCGCTTCTGGCGCACCGACCTCGTCACGCGGCGCCGGTTCCCGCTCCAGGCCGCCCTCGTGGACTCCTGCCGGGTCGACGCGCCGCGTGACAGCCGGTGGAACTTCGGCGCCATGGACTACGGCGGCGGGAACTCCGTACCGGGGCGCCGCCAGTTCCGGCTGTACGCCTCCCGCGAGGGCGAGGCCGCGCGCAACGACGCCGAGCGGGGCGCCGGCCGGTTCACCGAGGCGCTGCTCGGCGAACTCGGGGAGAGGTCCGTACGGGAGGGCGTCAGCGAGCTCGCCGGCGCCGCCCGCAGCATCCACCGCACCTTCCAGGAACTGCGCGAGCGGGGCGACGGATGGCAGCTGCCGCAGTTCGTGGTGGACCGGGACTGGGACTCCTGCTCCTTCCTGGACGACGGCCTGCCCGGCCCCGCCGCTCCCGCGCCGTCCCGCCTCGACCAGCGGGCCTGGGACGAACTCGGCGCGCTCTTCGAGGGCCGCGAACCGCCGCGCGGCGCCCACGAGGCCTACGCCTGGGCGTTCACGGCGGCGGGCTGCGCCGCACCGGTGGGCGCCGGCCTGCCCGGGGACACCCTCCTGGAGGTGGTCCAGGACCTCGACGAACGCCAGGGCGGCCGGTCCGGGATGCCCCTCGCGGTGCCCTTCGTACGGTGCCTCGCGGACCGGGCCGCCGAGGCGGGCCACACGGCGTGGGCGCTCCGCTTGCGGGACTGGGTGGGGGAGACGAGGGACCGGCTCGCACTGCCCGTGCTGCCGCCGCCCCCGCCCGCTCCGCGCAGGACGGTCGTGCACGTACGGCTGGAGACGCCGCCGGGCGGTGGGGACGGGTTCCTGGCCCGCATCTGGCTGCGGGGCGAGCGGACCGACCACGTCTGGGAGTCGGAGCACGGCCCCGTCCGGCTGGACGCCGTACGCGGAGAGCTGCTGCGGCAACTCGACCTGATCGGCGAGGGGTCGGGGCCGCTCGACGACGGCGCGGGGCAGCCGTCGTACGGCGCGGTGGACCGGATCGAGTTCCACGTGCCGTACGAGCTGCTGGAGGCCGATTTCGACCGGTGGCCGGTCCCGCGCGGGCCCGGCGGCCGGGTCCGGGCGCTCGGCCTGCTGTACCAGGTGGTGGTCCGGTGCCCGCAGGAACGGGCCGGCGCGCGGACGGAGTGGCGCACCGCGTGGCGCTGGCTGTGCGCCCGGGGCGGCCGGCACCCCGAAGCCGTCCGGGTGGTGCGCGACGGCGAGGTCACCGACGCCCTCGGCATGGAACTGGCGGCCGGGCCGGCCCCCGCGTGCGTCCTGGCCCACACCGCGAGCGGACCCTCCGACGGGCTGCTGGAGGCGGTACTGGAGGGGGGCGTCCCGGTGGCGGTGTGGCAGCGCGGCGGCGGCGTGCCCGACCCCGCACTGCTGGACCTGCTCGCCCCGGCCGGCCCCGGAGGCGGCCCCGACCCCGGCGCACTGGACGTACTCGGGTTGCCCGCGCGGGTGCGGGAGGTGCGCCGGGCGGCCGCCGGCGCGGTCCCGGGCGCCCCGCACGCCCGGCAACGGGCCGCGGGGGGAGACCGGTTGGTGCTGCTGTGGGACGATCCCGACGACATGCCGGGCCTGCGCTCCCTGACCTGAGCCCGGCGCAGGCCCCCGCCGGGGGCCCCTCCGGGTCCGTTCCCCTCCCCGACCACCGACAGGCGGCGACACCGACGATGGAGGCAGAGGCAGTGGCGAAGGACTGGTGGCTGTACCACGGGACCGGCGCGGGCGCGGACCGGTGCGCCCGTCTCGAAGCCGGATCCCCGCCCCCCTGGCGGGACTTCACCGGTACGCCCGACACCCGCTACGCGCCGCCCGGGTGCGAGGGACCCGCGTGGGAACGCACCCGGCGGCGCGGCGAGGGCTACGTACCCGACGAGCGGGAGAAGGACGTGGTCAACACGGCCCTGCACCTGCGCAGGCCGCTGCTGATCACCGGGAAGCCGGGCGTCGGCAAGTCCACCCTCGCCTACAGCATCGCGGCGGACCTGGGCCTCGGGCCCGTACTGCACTGGCCGATCACCAGCCGCACCGTGCTCCGGGACGGGCTGTACCTGTACGACGCCATCGGACGCCTCCAGGAGGCCGGGCTGGAGCAGCTGCGCCTCCCGGGCACCACGGCGGGCGCGGCGGCGTCGGTGCTCCCGGGCGCGCCGGCCCCGGACCAGGGCGGGCCCGCGCGGCCCGGCCC
>NZ_JBHXRU010000086.1:0-7316 GCF_042716255.1 Streptomyces sp. NPDC058662
CTTCCGCCGCGACGACCGCGGGGGCGACCGCCCGTCGTACCCGCGCCGTGACGACGACCGCGGTGGACGCCCCTCCTACCCGCGTCGCGACGACGACCGCGGTGGGTTCCGTGGCGGCCGTGACGACCGCGGTGGCGACCGCCCGTCCTACCCGCGCCGTGACGACCGTGGTGGCGACCGCCCGTCGTACCCGCGCCGTGACGACCGCGGTGGTGACCGTGGCGGCTTCCGCGGTCGCGACGACCGCGGCGGCGACCGCGACTTCCGCGCCGACCGGGACCGCGACCCGGTCAAGCGGCTTCCGATCGACGAGGACGTCACCGGCTTCGAGATCGACGCCGATGTGCGCCAGGAGCTGCTGAGCCTGCCCAAGGGGCTGGCCGAGGAGGTCTCGCGCAACCTGGTCATGGTCGCGCGGCTGATCGACGACGAGCCCGAGCAGGCGTACGCGTACTCGCGCATCGCCCTGCGCCTGGCCTCCCGCGTCGCCGCCGTGCGCGAGGCGGCGGGCTTCGCCGCGTACGCCACGCAGAAGTACAGCGAGGCACTCGCGGAGTTCCGTGCCGCCAAGCGCATGACCGGTTCGGTCGAGCTGTGGCCCGTCATGGCCGACTGCGAGCGCGGCCTCGGCCGCCCGGAGCGGGCCCTGGCCATGGCCGGCGAGCCCGAGGTGCAGAAGCTGGACAAGGCCGGCCAGGTCGAGATGCGTCTGGTCGCGGCCGGCGCCCGGCGTGACCAGGGGCAGCTCGACGCGGCCATCGTCACCCTGCAGAGCCCGGAGCTGGCGTCGAGCTCCGTCCAGCCCTGGACCGCGCGCCTGCGGTACGCCTACGCCGACGCCCTGCTGGCGGCCGGTCGCGAGGACGAGGCGCGCGAGTGGTTCGGCAAGACCCTCGAAGCGGACAAGGACGGGGCCACCGACGCCTCCGACCGCCTCGCCGAGCTCGACGGAGTCGAGTTCGTCGACGCCGCCGGCGGCGACGCCGACGTGGACGCCGATGAGGACGACGCGGACGACGACCAGGACCCGGCCGAGGTCGCCGCGGCCGAGCGCGCCGGCGACGTCGCCGAGTACTACGACGAGGACGACGACGAGTACGAGCCGCTGGAGCGCTCGGACTCCCGTGTCGCGGACGACCGGGAGGTCGAGGACGACATCGACGTCGAGGACGACGACGCCGAGGACGAGTTCGACGTCACCGACGAAGGCGTCACCGACGAGGACGTCCCCGACGAGGATGTCCCGGACGAGGACGTTCCGGACGAGGACGACCGGGACGACGAGCGCGACGACGAGCGGGACGCGGGCCGCGACAAGGCCTGAACCCGGTGAAGCAGCCGGTGGCGTGACATGAGGAAGGGCGGTACCCCGGTCGGGGTACCGCCCTTTCCCATGTCCGGAGGAGGTGGGGGGAGGTCAGTCGAGGCCGCGCAGGACCAGGCCGGTGGCCGGCTTCGGGCCGAAGGAGGTGGACTTGCGCGGCATCGTCACGCCCTGGCGGGCCAGGTCCCGGACGACTTCCTCGCGTACGGGGTGCAGCAGGACGGCCGTGCCGCCGTGGCGCTCGGCCATGGCGACCGTGGCCGCCGCGTCGTGGATGTAGCTGATCTGCTCGGGAGCGTCCGGGATGCGCCACAGGGCGTCCAGGAGCGTCGCGTGCAGCACCGTGGCGTCGAGGCGCCGCCAGGCCTCGGGCCGGTCGCGGCGGACCGTGCGGTCCAGGAGGGCCGGGTCGGGGTCGGAGACGAGGTGGAAGGAGCCGGCGCCCGTCAGCAGGAAGGCGTTGCCGCGTTCCGCCGCGTCCGCGAGCACCTCCAGGGCCAGCGGGAGCGGCCCGTCGACCGGACGGATCCGGAAGTGGTCGTCGAGCGCGGCGAGGGCGTCGGCGACCGGCAGGCGGCGCAGCATCCGGTGGATGGCGCGGACCTGGAGCGGGTAGCGGGCGGTGTCCACGAGGAGGACCAGGCCGAAGTCCCAGGCGCTGGGGGAGCCGTGCTCCTCCTGCAGGCGCAGGTACGTCGCCCAGCGGTGGTGGCCGTCGGCGATGAGGGCCTGGCGGTGGCTGAGGTCGGCGGTCACGGCGGCGAGGTCGGCGGGGTCGGTCAGGGCCCAGAGCCGGTGCTGGAACCCGTCCTCGGTGGTGGTCGACAGCAGAGGCGTCCGCCGGGCCGTCCGCTCCACGACCGCCGCCGCTCCCGTGCCGGGGTCGTCGCCCCGGTAGGTGAGGAGCAGGGGCTCCAGATTGGCGGAAGCGGCCCGCATCAGGCCGGCCCGGTCGGTGACCACGTCCGGCATGACGTCCTCGTGCGGCAGGACGATGCCCGCGTCCGCGGCCGACAGGGCGAGGGCGCCGATCACACCGCGCTGGAGCAGGCCCGCCCGGCGCTGCTCGTAGACGTACAGGGCGGGCTCGGAGTCGGCGCTGAGCACGCCCTCGGAGAGCCAGTGCCGCAAGGTGCGCGCGGCCTGCTCGTTGCGTTCGGCCGGGGTGCCGGCCTGCGGGAGGATCAGGCGCACGATGTTGTGCGGATCGGCGGATTCGAGGTGGTCGACTCCGTCGGGGCGCACGACCACGTCGTACGGCGGCGAGGTGACGGCGGCCAGGCTGCCGACGCGCTCCGGTACGTAGCGCAGGCCTTGGAACGGGATGAGGCGCAGCCCGTGGTCCGCGGTGCCAGGTGTGGTCATTGGTGCATGGTAAGACCCGTCTCGCCATGCGGGATGATCGGGGGAGCACGGAATCGGACAAGATCGATCTCCTCCGGCTACCGCTGGAGGGCACCCAGGAGGAGCGTCCAGGATGACCCGGCTGAGCAGGACCAGTCCCGCGGCGAGTGAGCGGAGTCTGCACCAGGCGTACGACACGGCTCTGCTGGACCTGGACGGGGTGGTGTACGCGGGCGGCGAGGCCATCGCGCACGCCGTGGAGTCCCTCGCGTCGGCCCGGGTGGACGGGATGCACCTGGCGTACGTGACGAACAACGCGCTGCGGACGCCGGACGCCGTCGCGGAGCATCTGAGCGAGCTGGGCATCCCCACCGAGGCGGGCGAGGTGATCACCTCGGCGCAGGCGGTGGCCCGGCTGATCGCGGACCAGGTGGAGCCCGGGTCGAAGGTGCTGGTCATCGGCGGCGAGGGGCTGCGGGTCGCACTGCGGGAGCGCGGGCTGGTGCCGGTGGAGTCGGCCGAGGAGGAGGGGCTCGCGGCGGTGGTCCAGGGGTACGGGGGACCAGACCTGGCGTGGGGGCGGTTCGCGGAGGCCTCGTACGCGGTCAACCGCGGGGTGCCGTGGTTCGCATCGAACACGGACCTGACCATCCCGGGGGCGCGGGGCATCGCGCCGGGCAACGGGGCCGCGGTGGAGGTCGTCCGGATCGCCACGGGTGCGGAGCCGCAGGTGGCGGGGAAACCGCTGCCCCCGATGCACCGGGAGACGGTGCTGCGGACGGGGGCGAAGCGGCCGCTGGTGGTCGGGGACCGGCTGGACACCGACATCGAGGGCGCCTTCAACGGGGAGGTGGACTCGCTGCTGGTGCTGACGGGGGTGACGGACGCGGCGCAGCTGCTGCGGGCCGAGCCGCGGCACCGGCCGACGTACGTGGACCGGGACCTGCGCGGGCTCCTGACGGGGCAGCCGCAGGTGCGGGAGGTCAAGGGCGCCTGGCAGTGCGGCGGCTGGTCCGCGGTCGCGCTGGGGCAGACACTGGACGTGGCCCGGATCGCCACCGTGCCCTCGGGCGAGCCGGTGGCGCCGGAAGCCGATCCCCTCGACGGGCTGCGGGCGCTGTGCGCGGCCGCATGGTCGGCCGCCGGGGACGGTGCCTGCGCGCAGGACGCGGAGAAGGCGCTGGCCACGCTGGGTTTCTGAGCCGTCCGGATGACCCTGGACAGGCGCAGGCTAGGCTAACCTAACCTGCGTGTTGGTCGACAGTCCTCCTCAATCCGAACCGAGCGCGGCGCCCGAACGGGCCGCCGCAGCCCGCCCGCGCCATGCCGTGCGCGCCGCCGGTCTGCTCGCCGCCCTCGCCCTGCTGGCGCTGGTCGCGGTCCTGAGCATCGCCGTGGGTGCCAAGCAGATGCCCCTCAGCGAGGTCTGGCACGGCCTGTTCTCCTACGCGGGCACCCCCTCCGACGTGGTGGTGCGGGACCTGCGGGTCCCGCGCACCCTGCTCGGGCTGATGGTCGGCCTCGGCCTCGGCCTGTCCGGCGCGGTGATGCAGGCGCTGACCCGCAACCCGCTGGCCGAGCCGGGCATCCTGGGCGTGAACGCGGGAGCCGCGGCGGCCGTGGTCTCCGCCATCAGCTTCTTCGGCGCCGGCTCGCTGAACGAGTTCGTCTGGTGGGCCTTCCTGGGCGCCGCCGCGGTCTCCGTGCTGGTCTACGTGCTGGGCGGCAGCCGCAGTGCCACCCCGGTGCGCCTGGCCCTCGCGGGTACGGCGGCCAGCGCGGCCCTCGTCGGCTACATCAACGCCGTGCAGCTGATGGACAGCAAGGCACTCGACAAGCTCCGCTTCTGGACGGTCGGCTCGCTGGCCTCCGCCAATATGGACACCATCCGTCAGGTGGCCCCCTTCCTGCTGGTCGGCGCGGTCCTCGCGCTGTCGCTGGGGCGGCCGCTCAACGCCATGGCCCTGGGCGACGACACCGCGCGGGCGCTGGGCGCCCACCTGACGCGGACCCGGATCGGCGCCGCCGTCGCCATCACCCTGCTGTGCGGCGCCGCCACCGCCGCGTGCGGACCGATCGTCTTCATCGGGTTGATGATCCCGCACCTGGTGCGCGCGTTCACCGGACCGGACATGCGGTGGGTGCTGGCGTACTCGGCCGTCCTGTCGCCGGTGCTGCTGCTCGGCGCCGACGTGGTCGGCCGCGTCGTGACCCGGCCCGCCGAACTCCAGGTCGGCATCGTCACGGCGCTCCTCGGCGGCCCCGTCTTCATCTATCTCGTCCGGCGCAAGAGGATGGCCCAGCTGTGACCGTCGACCTCCGCGGCCCCCGGTCCGGGCCCCGTCCGCTGCACCTGCCCGGCGGGATCTCGCTGCGCGTCGAGCGGCGCGCCCTGCTCGTCGGCGTGCTGCTCGCCGCGGCGGCCCTGATGGCGGCCGTGCTCCTGATCGGCACCGGCGACTACCCGATCGAGCCCTGGGACGTCGTCCGGACCCTGCTGGGCAACGGGACCCCCGCCAACGACTTCATCGTCAACGACCTGCGCCTGCCGCGGGTCCTGGTCGCCCTGCTCGTCGGAGCGGCCCTCGGGATGGCGGGAGCCGTCTTCCAGTCCGTCTCCCGCAATCCGCTCGGCTCCCCGGACCTGCTCGGCTTCGGCTACGGCTCGGCGGTCGGCGCGCTCGTCGTCATCATCCTGTTCAAGGGAAGTGCCACCGCGGTGGCCGCCGGCGCGCTGCTCGGCGGCCTGCTGGCCGGTGTCGCCGTGTACCTGCTGGCGTACAAGCGGGGCATCCAGGGCTACCGGCTGGTGCTGGTCGGCATCGGTGCCTCGGCCGTCCTCGTCGCCGTGATCCAGTACCTGATCACGAAGGCCCAGATGACCGAGGCCACCCGGGCGATGGTCTGGCTGACCGGGTCGCTGGCCGGCCGGGACTGGGCCCAGGTGTGGCCGCTGCTGGCCGTCTGCGCGGTGCTCTTCCCGCTGATCCTGGGACACGGCCGGGCGCTGCGGATGATGGAGATGGGCGACGACGCCGCGTACGCGCTGGGCGTGCCGGTGGAGCGCACCCGGCTGCTGCTGATGCTGGCGGCCATCCTGCTGACCACCGCGGCGAGCGCCGCCGCCGGACCGATCAGCTTCGTCGCGCTCGCCGCGCCGCAGCTGGCCCGCCGGCTGACCCGCTCGCCCGGCGGGAACCTGCTGACCGGGGCGCTGATGGGCGCCGTGCTGCTGCTGGCGTCCGACTGGGCCTCGCAGCGCGCCTTCGGCGCCGACCAGCTGCCGGTGGGCGTGGTGACCGGACTCGTCGGCGGTGTCTACCTGCTCTGGCTGCTCGTCACCGAGCGCAAGGCGGGACGTATATGACGGCGACGCATCAGGCTGCGCCCGTTCGAGAACTGAGGAGTGCCCAAGTGCAGCGGCTGACCGCGCAGAACGTGACCCTCGGCTACGACCAGCGGGTCATCGCCGAGGACCTGACGGTGGAGATCCCCGACAACTCCTTCACGGTGATCGTCGGCCCCAACGCCTGCGGCAAGTCCACGCTGCTGCGTGCCCTGTCGCGGATGCTGAAGCCCTCCGCCGGGCGGGTGCTGCTGGACGGGCAGGCCATCGGGTCGCTGCCCGCCAAGCAGGTCGCCAAGACCCTGGGCCTGCTGCCGCAGTCCTCGATCGCCCCGGACGGCATCTCGGTGGCCGACCTGGTCGCGCGCGGCCGCTACCCGCACCAGGGGCTGCTGCGGCAGTGGTCGCCGCAGGATGAGCGGATCGTGAACGAGTCGATGGCTTCGACCGGGGTCGCCGAACTCGCCGACCGGGCCGTGGACGAGCTGTCGGGAGGGCAGCGCCAGCGCGTGTGGATCGCGATGGCCCTGGCCCAGCAAACCCCGCTGCTGCTGCTCGACGAGCCGACCACCTATCTGGACATCCAGCACCAGATCGACGTCCTCGACCTGTGCGCGGAGCTGCACGAGAACCAGGGGCGGACGCTGGTGGCGGTACTGCACGACCTCAACCACGCCGCCCGCTACGCCACGCACCTGATCGCGATGCGGGGCGGGAAGGTCGTCGCCGAGGGGCCGCCGGCCGACGTGGTGACGGCGGAGCTGGTGGAGAAGGTGTTCGGCCTCCGCTGCCAGGTCATCGACGACCCGGAGACGGGGACGCCCCTGGTGATCCCGGCGGCGCGCAAGGCCCGTACGAGGACCCCCGCCTGAGCCGTCGGACGGCGGGTCGGGGGAGCCGGCCGGGCCGGGACGGCGGTCCCGGCCCCGGTGCTCCGCTCAGAGCAGGCGCTTGAGCCGCAGCAGGTCGCGGACGCCGGCCTCCAGCCTGACCCGGCCGGAGGCCCAGGCCTTGGCGAACCCGAGTTCGCCCGCGACCAGCGCGAGCAGGTCGTCGCCGGTCATCGCGAGCCGGATCTCGGCCTTGCGGGCGGGCGGGCCCGGGGCCACCGCGTCCACCCGGATCCGGCCGCCGTCGAGGCGGCCGGTGAAGGTCCGGTCCAGATCCGTGATGTGGCAGCTCAGGGAGCGGTCGAGCGCGGCGGCGCCGACCGCGCCCCGGTCGGCCCCGGCCCGGTTGGCGGCGAGTCGGGGGGGTTCGGTGGGGGACGACAAGCTAGTAGACAAAGTGATAAACAAAGAA
>NZ_JBHXRU010000086.1:7326-28190 GCF_042716255.1 Streptomyces sp. NPDC058662
GCGGGGGCCGGTCCGGGCCGGGACCATTACCTTGTGTTGGCCGCTATGTTCGCGTTCTCGGGGGGGGGCCCCGACCCCGCCGCGGTCGGCCCGGGCCAGGTTGCCGGAGAGTCGGTCGAGTGCGTCGCGGCACTCCTCGATCGTAGCCATCGTGATCACGACCGTACCGCAGAGCCGTGCGTGGCCGCCGGTCGCTACGGGGTAGCGTCGGGGCATGACCGACCAAGCTGCCGCGACCGAGTCCGGACCCCGGGCCGGGGACGCGGCCGGCGCCGAGGCCGCCGCCCCCGTCGAGGCCGCCCCCGCCGAGGCCGCCGGGCCGGCGCCGCTCGGCGTCGTACGCACCCCCACCGGCCACGCCGGGGTGGACGCGCACCTGGCGCGGCTGGCCGACGCCGACCACCTCACGGCGGACGGACACGTCGCCGTGTACGAGGATGTGCACAGGGGGTTGCGCGAGGCGCTGACCGCGCTCGACGCACCGCCCGTCCCCGGTCCGTACGAAAACAGGAGCTGAACCGAACGTGGCAGGAGTGGCACGCCGCCGCCTGGACGCCGAACTGGTACGCCGCAGCATGGCCCGCTCGCGCGAGCACGCCGCGCAGCTGATCGCCGCGGGCCGGGTGACCGTGGGCGGCGCCACCGCGACCAAGCCCGCCACCCAGGTCGAGACCAGCGCCGCGCTCGTCGTCCGCACGGACGACAGCGACCCCGACTACGTCTCGCGCGGCGGGCACAAGCTCGCCGGCGCGCTGGCGGTCTTCCAGCCGCTGGGGCTGCGCGTCGAGGGGCGGCGGGCCCTGGACGCCGGCGCCTCCACCGGCGGCTTCACCGATGTGCTGCTGCGCGCGGGCGTGGCCCACGTGGTGGCCGTCGACGTCGGCTACGGGCAGCTCGCCTGGTCGCTGCAGAGCGACGGCCGGGTCACCGTCAAGGACCGCACGAACGTGCGCGAGCTGACCGTCGAGCAGATCGACGGCGTGCCGGCCGACCTGGTCGTCGGCGACCTGTCCTTCATCTCCATCGGCCTGGTGCTGCCCGCGCTGGTGCGCTGCACGGCGCCCGACGCGGACCTGGTGCTGATGGTCAAGCCGCAGTTCGAGGTGGGCCGGGACCGGCTCGGCAGCGGCGGCGTCGTGCGCAGCGCCGAGCTGCGGGCGGAGGCGGTGCGCGAGGTCGCGGCGCAGGCGGCGAAGCTCGGCCTGGGCGTGCTCGGCGTGACGGCCAGTCCGCTGCCGGGGCCGTCCGGCAACGTGGAGTACTTTCTGTGGCTGCGGGCGGGGGCACCGGCCCTCGACCCGGCGGATGTTGACCGTGCAGTGGCGGAGGGGCCGCAGTGACAGACTCATCAGCTTCGTCTTCGACTCCATCGACTTCTCCATCGACTTCTCCTTCGGCGACGCCGACGTCCGGGGCGGGGCGCACGGTCTTCCTGCTCGCGCACACCGGGCGGCCGGCGGCCATCCGCAGCGCCGAGCTGGTCGTACAGGGCCTGCTGCGGTGCGGGCTGGGCGTACGGGTCCTGCGGGACGAGGCGGTGGACCTGCCGCTGCCGCCCGAGGCGGAGCTGGTGGCCGAGTGCACCCCGGAGGTGCTGGAGGGCTGCGAGCTGCTGATCGTGCTGGGCGGGGACGGGACCCTGCTGCGCGGCGCGGAGTTCGCGCGCGGCTCGGGCGTGCCGATGCTCGGCGTCAACCTGGGTCGGGTGGGCTTCCTCGCCGAGGCGGAGCGGGACGACCTGGACAAGGTCGTCGACCGGGTGGTGACGCGCGAGTACGAGGTCGAGGAGCGGATGACGCTCGATGTGACCGTGCGCACGAACGGCGACGTGGTCCACCAGGACTGGGCGCTGAACGAGGCCGCCGTCCAGAAGGTGTCCCCGGAGCGGATGCTGGAGGTGGTCCTGGAGATCGACGGCCGCCCGGTGTCCGGGTTCGGGTGCGACGGGATCGTCTGCGCGACGCCGACGGGCTCGACGGCGTACGCCTTCTCGGCGGGCGGGCCGGTGGTCTGGCCGGAGGTGGAGGCGCTGCTGATGGTGCCCATCAGCGCGCACGCGCTGTTCGCGAAGCCGCTGGTGACCTCGCCGGACTCGGTGCTGGCGGTGGAGGTGCAGACCGGCACGCCGCACGGGGTGCTGTGGTGTGACGGCCGGCGGATGCTGGAGCTGCCGGCCGGGGCCCGGGTGGAGGTGCGGCGGGGAGCGGTCCCCGTGCGGCTCGCCCGGCTGCACCACGCGTCCTTCACGGACCGGCTGGTCGCCAAGTTCGCGCTGCCGGTGTCGGGTTGGCGGGGCGCGCCCCACTAGTGCCCGCGCCGGGCCCCTCACCGAGCCACTTAATAGCACGTGCGTTCGGAGAACATGGGCGGGTGGCGTCACATGGCACCTCGGAAACCTCGGTATGGTCGTCCCGTGCTTGAGGAGATGCGGATACGGTCGCTCGGGGTCATCGACGACGCGGTGGTCGAGCTGTCGCCCGGTTTCACGGCGGTGACCGGTGAGACCGGCGCGGGCAAGACGATGGTCGTCACCAGCCTCGGCCTGCTGCTCGGCGGTCGCGCCGACGCGGCCCTGGTACGGGTCGGCGCCAAGGCCGCGGTCGTCGAGGGCCGCATCGTCCTGCGCCCGGACGCCCCCGCCGCCGTACGCGCCGAGGAGGCCGGGGCCGAGCTCGACGACGGCGCCCTGCTGATCAGCCGGACCGTGTCCGCCGAGGGGCGCTCGCGCGCCCACGTCGGCGGCCGCTCCGTGCCCGTCGGCCTGCTCGGCGAGCTCGCGGACGACCTGGTCGCCGTGCACGGGCAGACCGACCAGCAGGGGCTGCTGCGCCCGGCCCGGCAGCGCCAGGCCCTCGACCGCTATGCCGGGGACGCCGTCGCGGTCCCCCTGGAGAAGTACGCGGGCGCCTACCGGCGGCTGCGCGCGGTCGCCGTCGAACTGGACACCCTCACCACCCGGGCCCGGGAGCGGGCCCAGGAGGCCGACCTGCTGCGCTTCGGGCTGGACGAGATCGCCGCCGCGCAGCCCGTGGCCGGCGAGGACACCGAGCTCGCTGCGGAGGCGGAACGGCTCGGTCACGCCGAATCGCTGGCCTCCGCCGCGCAGGTCGCGCACGCCGCGCTCGCGGGCAACCCCGAGGACCCCGAGGGCATCGACGCCAACACCCTCGTCGCCGGCGCCCACCGCGCCCTGGAAGCCGTACGCTCCCACGACCCGGCGCTCGGCGCGCTCGCCGAACGGATCGGGGAGCTGGGCATCCTGCTGGCCGACGTGGCCGGGGAGCTGGCCGGCTACGCCGACCACCTGGAC
The DNA here is from genome assembly GCF_042716255.1 of Streptomyces sp. NPDC058662. Classification (NCBI taxonomy): domain Bacteria; kingdom Bacillati; phylum Actinomycetota; class Actinomycetes; order Kitasatosporales; family Streptomycetaceae; genus Streptomyces; species Streptomyces sp. NPDC058662. The sequence continues at coordinate 10,637 of NZ_JBHXRU010000086.1, forward strand.
GCCGACCCGCTGCGGCTGGCGGTGGTCGAGGAGCGGCGGGCCGCCCTGACGCAGCTCACGCGCAAGTACGGCTCCGAGGGCACCGTGGACGCGGTGCTGGAGTGGGCCGAGCAGAATTCCGCGCGGCTGCTGGAGCTCGACGGGGACGACGAGCGGATCGCCGAGCTGACCGCCGAGCGGGACGGGCTGCGGTCCGAGCTGTCCCTGCTGGCGCAGGCGCTGACGGACGCCCGGACGGAGGCCGCGACCCGCTTCGCCGCGGCGGTCACGGAGGAGCTGGCTTCGCTGGCGATGCCGCACGCCAGGGTGACGATCGACATCCGCCAGGCCGAGGACCCCGACGGGGTGGAGGTGGACGGCCGCCCGGTCGCCTACGGCCCCTCGGGCACCGACGAGGTGGAACTGCTCCTGGCCCCGCACCCCGGGGCCCAGCCGCGACCGATCGCGAAGGGCGCATCGGGCGGTGAGCTCTCGCGCGTGATGCTGGCCGTGGAGGTCGTCTTCGCCGGCTCGGACCCGGTGCCCACCTACCTCTTCGACGAGGTGGACGCGGGCGTCGGCGGCAAGGCGGCGGTCGAGGTGGGCCGGCGGCTCGCCAAGCTGGCCAAGTCGGCGCAGGTCGTGGTCGTCACGCACCTGCCGCAGGTGGCGGCCTTCGCGGACCGGCAGCTGCTGGTCGAGAAGACCAGCGACGGGTCGGTGACGCGTTCCGGAGTCACCGTCCTGGAGGGCGAGGCCCGGATCCGGGAGCTGTCGCGCATGCTGGCGGGCCACGAGGACTCCGTCTCGGCGCGGGCGCACGCCGAGGAGCTCCTCGCCGCGGCGCGCGCCGACGCGTGACGCGCGCCGACGCGTGACACGGGGCGGCCGTCGCCGTCGCCCCCGACGGCCAGTAGCCCGTGTGGGTGAGGCTGCGGGGTGTCCCGCGGTATCCCGTACGGGATCCGCACCCGTATGGTCCCGGAACGCGCGTGCGGACTGGCATCCTGGGCGACGTCCTGCCCCCTCACCCTGGAGCTTCGGCCCGTGAGCAGCTCCCCGGTCTCCCCCTCCGCCCCGGCCCAGCCCTACGGCGGCCCGCCGCTGCGCACCGTCCACGTACTCGGTGGCGGCGGGGGCGCCGACAGCAGCGCCCACGTGCGGTCGCTGGCCACCGGGCTCGCCGCGCGCGGGATCGGGGTCACCGTCTGCGCGCCCGTGGAAGCGGAGGCCGCCTACGACTTCACCGGAGCCGGCGCGCGGTTCACCCCCGACGCGGCGAGCGCCCTGCGCGCCGCGTGCGCGGGCGCCGACGTCGTGCACGCGCACGGCGTACGGGCCGGGATGCGGGCCGCGCTGGCCCTGAGCGGGCGCCGGGTGCCGCTGGTGGTGAGCTGGCACGGCGAGGGACCGGCGGCGACCGGTGCGCGCGGACGGTTGAGCCGGATGCTGGAGCGGCGCGTGGCCCGGGCGGCGGCGGTCGTGCTCGGCGCCTCCTCGGACCAGGTCGACCTCGCGCGGCTGCGGGGCGCCCGGGACGCGAGGCTGGCCCCGGTGGCCGTACCGGTGGCGGATCCGGGCGACACGCCGGACCCGGACAAGACGCGGGCGGAACTGGGCGCCGTGGAGCGGCCGCTGCTCATCGCGGTCGGCAGTCTGGCGCCGCACCGGGGGTACTCCGTCCTGCTCGACGCGGCGCGGCAGTGGCGGACGCTGGACCCGCCGCCGCTGCTGGTCGTCGCGGGGGAGGGGCCGCTGCGCGCCGAGCTGGCGCGGCGGATCGAGGACGAGGCGCTGCCCGTACGGCTGCTGGGGCGCCGTCGGGACGCGGCGCAGCTGCTGTCGGCGGCCGACCTCGCCGTGCTGCCGAGCCGGTGGGAGGACCGGGCCCCGCTGGCGCAGGAGGCCCTGCGCACGGGGGTGCCGCTGGTGGCCACGGCGGTGGGCGGCGTGCCGGAGCTGGTGGGGGAGGGAGCGGTGCTGGTCCCCTACGGCGACGCGCCGGCGCTGGCCGCCGCCGTCACCGGACTGCTGGCGGACCCCGCCCGGCGGGCGGCTCTCGCCGAGGCGGGGCGGGCGCGCGCGGCGACATGGCCGTCGGAGGACGACACGGTGGCGCAGGTGCTGTCCGTCTACGACGAGCTGATGGAGCGCGCCGACCCCCGCCGCTGAGGGCCGGCCCGGCTCCGCGGGGGCCCGCACGGGAGCCGACGGCGCGTCAGGACGGCGTGGTCGTGTGGCGGCGGGCGCGGAGCGCCAGGCTGAGGGAGAGGACGGTCTCGGGGTCGTCGAGGTCCGTGCCCAGGAGTTCGGAGATCCGGGCCAGCCGGTTGTACAGGGTCTGCCGGTTGAGGTGCAGCTCGCGCGCCGTCTCCGCCTTGCGGCCCGCATGGGCCAGGTACGTCTCCAGGGTGGGCAGCAGCGGCGGGCGCGAGGCCGCGTCGTGCGTGCGCAGCGGGCCGATCGCGCGGTCCACGAAGGCCGCCAGGTCCGGGTGTTCGCGCAGGCGCCACAGCAGCAGGTCGATGTCCAGGCGCCGCGCGTCGTACCAGGGCCGGGCCGGCAGGCCGTGGGCCGCGGTGGCGGTCTCCGCCGCGTGCCGGAGCCCGGCCGAGGCGGCCGCCCACCCGCCCGCGACGCCGACGACCACGGCCGGCGGGGCGGCGGCGCGGTCGAGGCCGGCCCGCTCCACGCCGGCCCGCAGCGCGGCCGCGACCCGGTCCGCCACCGCCGTACGCTCCGACTCGGCGCGCAGCGACACCAGGAGCGGCACCCGGCCCTCGACCGGGCGGACGCCCAGCAGTACGGGGACGCCCACGGACGCCAGTTCCTCCAGGACCGCGCGGGCCAGCACGGCCCAGTTCCCGGACGGCCCGAGGTCCGCGGCGAGCCGCATGACCACCGGCAGCAGCGGCCCCGCGCCGGGCTTGAAGCCCAGCACCCGGGCCTGCGCCGGGGCGTCCTCGGCGGAGATGCGCCCCTCGGCGAGGTCCGTCAGGAAGTCGCCGCGGCCGCGCGCCGCCAGCTCGTCCTCCTGCCGGGCCTGCATCAGCACCACGGCCAGCACCCCGGCCGTGCGCTCCGCCGCCATCCGGTGCACGGTGAGCAGCGGGGTCGACACCCCGACCAGGACGACGCGGGCCCGGACCGAGCCGGTGCCGTGGCCCCCGCCCGGTACGTCGATCACCACCGTGTTCGCCGCCGGTTCGGCCTCGCGCTGGCCCCGCAGGCCCTCCCACACCTGGAGCGGGTCGGCGCCCGCGTCGCCCGCCGAACTGCCGGCCGCGTACAGCAGCTGCCCGTCTGGCGTCTCCAGGAAGACGGGGTTCCCCGTGAAGTCGGCCAGGACGCGGAGCACCTGCGGGATGCCGCCCCCGCCCAACAGGGCCTCCGTACAGCGGCGGTGGACCTCCTCGGCGCGCTGGAGCAGGGCGTAGTGGCCGTTGACGATCTCGGTGTGGACCTCCTCCGTGACGGCGACGAAGGGCACTTCCCGGTGCAGCTGCACCAGCGGCAGGCCGACCGTGCGGGCGGTCTCCACGAGGGTCGCCGGCAGCCGTGTGAAGCGGGGGCCGAGTTCGACCACGAGCGCGGCGATGCCCCGGTCCGCGAGGCGGCGGACGAAGGCCCGCTGCTCGGCGGGTCGGGTACCCAGCCCGAGCCCGGTGGTCAGCAGCAGCTCGCCGCCCTTGAGGAGGGAGGCGATGTTCGGCACCTCGCCCGCGTGCACCCACCGGACGGTCCGGCCCAGCCGGTCGGCGCAGGCGACCACCTCGGGCAGTCCTCCGCGCAGCCCCGGCAGCTCCAGTGCCCGCTGAACCGTGATCCCGCCCTGGTCGTCCATAGGGCGGGACGCTACCGGCAGGCCCGTCGCACGCACACCATCCGGTGGCCGCGCAGTCCGATGTGTCCCGGTTCGCGACCACGGTCCGCCACTCGCGCGCGAGGGGCGCCGGACCGGGCGGCGACCGTGGCGCGCGGGGCGGCGACCGTGGCGCGCGCCGTCGGCGTCCGCGCCGTCACAGCGGCCGGATGTTGTGGTTGTAGCGGAACACGTTGTCCGGGTCGTACCGCCGCTTGAGCTCGCCCAGGCGCCGCATGTTCTCGTCGCCGAGGCCCGCGACCACCCGGTCCGCGCCCTCGTCGCCCGTGAAGTTGAGGTAGACGGCGCCGGTGGCCCACGGCTGGGCGTCGGCGCGCACGTCCTTGACCCACTGGCGGCAGCGTTCGTCGTCGGCCTCGTCCTCCCAGATCGCGAACGGGTGCACCGCCCAGGCGGCGTCGCGGTACGGCACCGGGTAGTCGCCCGGGGCCGAGGCGATGGCGCCGCCCTGCGGCCAGGCCAGGTGCTGGGTGCCGGTCGGCACCGGCATCGAGTCGGCGCGGGCGCAGAACACGTCCACGAACGCGTCGGGGCAGCCCGTGAGGTACTCCGCCGACCAGTAGTTCCGCAGGCCCGGCGGGTCGTCGATCATGCACTGGAGGTCGGCGTACGGGATGGCCGTGACGATCTCGGACTCGTGCGGGATCGCCAGCAGGGGCGCGGCCAGCCGGCGCATCTCCTCCTCCGGGCCGGCGTAGGTCAGCAGGACGGCGGACACCAGCCGGCCGACCAGGTGCGGCGGGACGAACTCGTCCGGCGGCGCGGTCAGGTACAGGGCGGCGCCGCTCGCCTCGGGCGGCCCGGCCTCGATGACGTCCCGGTACGTACGGACCACCTCGGGCCCCCGCTCGGGCAGGTACAGCAGGAACGCGATCGACATGGCCGGCAGCTCGTGCAGCCGCAGGGTCAGCGAGGTGGCGACGCCGAAGTTCCCGCCGCCGCCGTGCAGGCCCCAGAACAGCTCGGGGTGGTCCTGCGCCGAGGCATGGATCAGCTCGCCCTCGGCGGTGACCAGCTCCACGCCCAGCAGGTTGTCCACGGCCAGCCCGAACGTGCGGTCCAGCCAGCCGGAACCGCCGCCCAGGACGAAGCCGCCGACACCGGTGGTGGAGGCCCGGCCGCCGGTGGTGGCCAGCCCGTACGGCTGGCAGGCCCGGTCCAGGTGGCTCATCGTGGCGCCGCCCGCGATGTGCGCCGCCCCGGCCGCCGGATGGACCGTCACCTCGTGCATCCGGCGCAGGTCCACCACCAGTCCGCCGTCGTTCAGGGACATGCCCGCCACACTGTGCCCGCCGCCCCGCACCGCGATCTTCAGGTCCAGGTCCCGGGCGAACCGCACCGCCGTGACCACGTCCTCCGTGCCCGCGCACTGGGCGATCACGGCGGGCCGCCGGTCGATCATCGCGTTGAAGACCGACCTCGCCCCGTCGTACCCCGGATCGTCCGGGGTGAACACCTCACCCGCCAGATCCTCGCGGAGCGCGGTGAGGGCCGCGCCCGCCTTCGAGAGGGGAGCCATGGCTGCCCCCTTCCTTCACCGGGGGAGGGCATAGAACCCCTCCAGCGTAGGCGGGGGCGATCAGCGGGGCACGGCGGACATCTCCCCGGGCCCGGGCAGCGGGCCCGCGGGCGGCCCTCAGCCCCCGTAGGCGCCGCTCGCCGTCAGCCGCAGCGCCGTGTCGATCAGCGGGACGTGGCTGAAGGCCTGCGGGAAGTTCCCGACCTGCCGCTGGAGCCGCGGGTCCCACTCCTCCGCCAGCAGCCCCAGGTCGTTGCGGAGCGACAGGAGCCGTTCGAAGAGCCGCCGGGCCTCGTCCACCCGGCCGATCATCGCCAGGTCGTCGGCCATCCAGAACGAGCACGCGAGGAAGGCCCCCTCGTCGCCCTCCAGGCCGTCCACGCCGGCCTCGTCGCCCGCCGTCGGGTAGCGCAGGATGAAACCGTCGGGCGTGGACAGCTCGCGCTGGATCGCCTCGATGGTCCCGATGACCCGCTTGTCGTCCGGCGGCAGGAAACCCATCTGCGGGATCAGCAGCAGGGAGGCGTCCAGCTCCTGCGAGCCGTACGACTGGGTGAACGTGTTGCGCTCCTTGTCGTAGCCCTTCTCGCAGACGTCCTGGTGGATCTCGTCCCGCAGCTCCCGCCAGCGCTCCAGCGGACCGTCCGCGTCCCCGCTCTCGATCAGCTTGATCGTGCGGTCCACGGCGACCCAGGCCATCACCTTCGAGTGCACGAAGTGGCGGCGCGGGCCGCGCACCTCCCAGATGCCCTCGTCGGGCTGGTCCCAGTGGGTCTCCAGGTAGCGGATCAGCTTGAGCTGGAGCAGCGAGGCGTAGTCGCTGCGCGCCAGGCCGGTCATGTGGCCCAGGTGCAGGGCCTCGGTGACCTCGCCGTACACGTCCAGCTGGAGCTGGCCCGCCGCACCGTTGCCGACCCGCACCGGGCGCGAGTTCTCGTAGCCCGGAAGCCAGTCCAGCTCGGTCTCGCCGAGCTCCCGCTCGCCCGCGATCCCGTACATGATCTGCAGGTTCTCCGGGTCGCCCGCCACCGCGCGCAGCAGCCACTCGCGCCAGGCGCGGGCCTCCTCGCGGTAGCCGGTGCGCAGCAGCGAGGAGAGGGTGATGGCGGCGTCCCGCAGCCAGGTGTAGCGGTAGTCCCAGTTGCGGACCCCGCCGATCTCCTCCGGCAGGGAGGTGGTCGGCGCGGCGACGATCCCGCCCGTGGGCCCGTAGGTGAGGGCCTTGAGGGTGATCAGGGAGCGGACCACGGCCTCCCGGTAGGGCCCGTGGTACGTGCACTGCTCGACCCACTCGCGCCAGAACTCGGTGGTGGAGTCCAGCGCCGCCTCCGGGTCGGGTGCCTCCGGGGCGCCCTTGTGGGAGGGCTGCCAGCTGATGCTGAACGCCATCCGGTCACCGGGGCCGACGGTGAAGTCGGAGTACGTGGTGAGGTCCTTGCCGTAGGTCTGCGCGTCGGTGTCGAGCCAGACCGAGTCGGGCCCGGCGACGGCGACCGTGCGGCCGTCGACCTTGTGCACCCAGGGCACGACCCGCCCGTAGCTGAACCGCATGCGCAGCGCGGAACGCATCTGGACGCGCCCGCTGACGCCCTCCACGATGCGGATCAGCTGCGGGGCGTGGTCCTCGCGGGGCGGCATGAAGTCGATCACGCGGACGGTGCCGCGCGGGGTCTCCCATTCGGACTCCAGCACCAGCGAGTCGCCGCGGTAGCGGCGCCGGGTGGCGCGCGGGGCCTCGGAGCCGGCGGGGAACGCCGGCCCGACCCGCCAGAACCCGTGGTCCTCGGTGCCGAGAATGCTCGCGAACACCGCGTGGGAATCGAAACGTGGCAGACACAGCCAGTCCACCGCCCCGTCCCGGCAGACCAGCGCGGCGGTCTGCATGTCCCCGATCAGTGCGTAATCCTCGATGCGCCCGGACACGTGCATCTCCAGTCGAACGGCCTCGTCCGCCCCGAAGGGCGCTTGCTTTGCGCGGATGCGCGGTCTCCTGTGGGTGGGGATCGCCGCGTTGAGCCCATGATTCCGCATATCGGCTCGGTGAGGCCGTCCGGCGGACTGCTCGGCGGCGACGTGTGCACTGTCCGAGCAGGATATGACGGCACCCTAGTGATCTCATTCAGCCTGTGAAGAATACGGCGCCGCCAAACGGGTGAGCTGTCGCTACTCCTCCGCGGAGCCTTCGCGAGGGGCCCTGTCGGCGCGCGGCCGGAGGCGGACCGGCCCGGGCGCTGATAGGCTGGTACCCCGTGGACCGGTGGTCTGCCTGTGCGAATCAGGAGCCCCGAAACCGCAGCTTCGGCGCCCCCCGAGACCCTTCCGGATCGACGGTGGCAGGCGCCGGACGCACCCTCACCTCGCGACCACGGGAGCCCCCTCTTGGCGATGCCGCCCAAATCCATGACGACCAAGCACATCTTCGTCACCGGGGGTGTCGCTTCCTCCCTCGGCAAGGGCCTGACGGCCTCCAGCCTGGGTGCGCTGCTGAAGGCACGCGGGCTCCGGGTCACGATGCAGAAGCTCGACCCGTACCTGAACGTCGACCCCGGCACCATGAACCCGTTCCAGCACGGAGAGGTGTTCGTCACCAACGACGGCGCCGAGACCGACCTGGACATCGGGCACTACGAGCGCTTCCTCGACGTCGACCTCGACGGCTCGGCCAACGTCACCACCGGCCAGGTCTACTCGCAGGTCATCGCCAAGGAGCGGCGCGGCGAGTACCTCGGCGACACCGTGCAGGTCATCCCGCACATCACCAACGAGATCAAGCACCGCATCCGGCGGATGGCGACCGAGGACGTCGACGTCGTCATCACCGAGGTCGGCGGCACCGTCGGCGACATCGAGTCGCTGCCCTTCCTGGAGACCGTCCGCCAGGTCCGCCACGAGGTCGGCCGCGACAACGTCTTCGTCGTGCACATCTCGCTCCTCCCGTACATCGGCCCCTCCGGCGAGCTCAAGACCAAGCCGACCCAGCACTCGGTCGCGGCCCTGCGCAACATCGGCATCCAGCCCGACGCGATCGTGCTGCGCGCCGACCGCGACGTGCCCACGTCCATCAAGCGCAAGATCTCGCTGATGTGCGACGTCGACGAGGCCGCCGTGGTCGCCGCGATCGACGCCAAGTCGATCTACGACATCCCCAAGGTGCTGCACACCGAGGGCCTCGACGCCTACGTCGTGCGCAAGCTCGACCTGCCGTTCCGCGACGTGGACTGGAGGGTCTGGGAGGACCTGCTCGACCGGGTCCACAACCCCGACCACGAGGTCAAGGTCGCGCTCGTCGGCAAGTACATCGACCTGCCCGACGCCTACCTGTCGGTGACCGAGGCGCTGCGCGCCGGCGGGTTCGCCAACAAGGCCCGGGTCCAGATCAAGTGGGTGACCTCCGACGACTGCAGGACGCCGGAGGGCGCGGCCGCCCAGCTGGCCGACGTCGACGCGGTCTGCGTGCCCGGCGGCTTCGGCGACCGCGGCGTCAACGGCAAGGTCGGCGCGATCACCTTCGCCCGCGAGAACAAGATCCCGCTGCTCGGCCTGTGCCTGGGCCTGCAGTGCGTGGTCATCGAGGCCGCGCGGAACCTGGCGGGCATCGAGGACGCGAACTCCACCGAGTTCGACGCCTCCACCCCGAACCCGGTCATCTCCACGATGGAGGAGCAGCTCGCCTTCGTCGAGGGCGCGGGCGACCTGGGCGGCACCATGCGCCTGGGCATGTACCCGGCGAAGCTCGCCGAGGGGTCCATCGTGCGCGAGGTCTACGGCGACCAGGCGTACGTGGACGAGCGCCACCGGCACCGCTACGAGGTCAACAACGCCTACCGCGGCGAGCTGGAGAAGCAGGCGGGCCTCGTGTTCTCCGGCACCTCCCCGGACAACAAGCTCGTCGAGTACGTCGAGTACCCGCGCGAGGTGCACCCCTACCTGGTGGCCACCCAGGCCCACCCGGAGCTGCGCTCGCGCCCGACCCGCCCGCACCCGCTCTTCGCGGGCCTGGTCAAGGCGGCCGTGGAGCGGCAGCAGTCCGCGAAGTGAGCGCCTGACCGCATAACGTAGGCAGCCGGGGCACACGTCGTGCCCCGGCTGTCGCGTTTCTGGGGAAGGTACGGGCATGGGCATGGGCAACGGCATCAACGACATCGAGGACACGCCGGAGTCGTGGGAGGTCGTCGCCTCGCGGACCCCGTTCGAGGGCGCGAAGACATCCGTGAAGTCGGACCAGGTCCGGATGCCCGACAGCGCGGTGGTGCGGCGCGACTACCAGGTGCACCCGGGCTCGGTGTGCGTCCTCGCGCTCGACGGGGAGCAGCGGGTGCTGGTGATCAAGCAGTTCCGCCACCCGGTGCGGCACCGGCTGTGGGAGCTGCCGGCCGGGCTGCTGGACGTGGCGGGGGAGAACCCGCTGCACGCCGCGCAGCGCGAGCTGTACGAGGAGGCGCACGTCAAGGCCGAGGACTGGCGGGTGCTCGCCGACTTCTTCAGCTCGCCCGGCGGCTCGGACGAGGCGGTACGGATCTTCCTGGCGCGGGACCTCGCGGAGGCCGAGGGTGCGCGGTACGCGGTCTCCGATGAGGAGGCGGACATGGAGGTCGCCCGGGTCCCCCTCGCCGACCTGGTGCAGGGCGTCCTGGCGGGACGGCTGGGCAATCCGGGGCTGGTGACGGGCGTCCTGGCCCTGTCCGCGGCCCTCGCCACCGGCGGGGTCGACTCCCTGCGCCCGGCCCTCGCCCCCTGGCCCGCCCGCCCGTACGAGGCGTAGCCCCCGCCGGCGGACGGTGTCCGGCGCCCGCCGGTACGGGCGCCGGAGCGGCGCCGGAGCGGAAAAGCTGACGATCCGCTGATCCGATTGGGGGATTTGCCCGCCGCGCTCCACCCGGATCGTCGCTCTGCGTGAACTACGCTCGCAATCCGAAGGCAGGGAGAGGAGCGGATCCGTGACGGATTTCGTCGGGCGGCGGCGTGAGCTCAAGGAGCTGCGCGAGGACATCGCGCGGACCGGGCTCGACACCCTCTCGGGCCGGAAGGCCAAGGCGCCGCGGGCCCGGGTGCTGCTCGTCGCGGGCCGGCCGGGTTCCGGCCGCACCGCGCTCGCCGAGGAGCTCGTGCGCGAGATCGCCGAGGACTATCCCGACGGGGTGCTCCGTACCCGGCTCACCGCCCCCGGCGGTGAGACCGTGCCGACCGAACGGGCCGTCAGGGGACTGCTGGAGGGGCTGGGTCGGGCCACTGCGCCCGGAGCCGGCGAGGACGAGCTGAGCTCGGCCCTGCGCGCCGAGCTCGCCGGGCGGCGCCTGGTCATCCTGGTCGACGACGCCGCCGACCCGCACCAGGTCGACGCGCTGCTGCCGGACACCCCCGAGTGCCTGGTCGTGGTCACCGCCGAGGGGCCCCTGACGGGCATCCCCGACGTCCGGCCCTGCACCCTGGGCGGGCTGGACACCCCCTCCGCCGTGGAGCTGCTCGCGCAGCGCATCGGCGACACCCGGGTCACCGCCGACCCGCGCGCCGCCGAGACCCTCGCCGAGGAGTGCGGGGGGCAGCCCGCCGCCCTCGCGCTGGTCGGCGGCTGGCTGGCCGCCCACCCCAAGGCCTCCGTGGCCGATGTGGCCAAGCAGCTGCACGACATGCCGGCCGGCGCCGGCGGGGCCCTGGCCCGGTGCTTCCGGCTCGTCTACGAGTCCCTCCCGCAGCCCGCCCAGCGGACGCTGCGGTTGCTGCCGCTGGCCCCCGCCGGCATCGTCGACTCCCACACCGCCTCCGCACTCGCCGGTTGCTCGGTGGCCGCGGCCCAGTCCACCCTGGACGACTTCGCCGGGCTGGGCCTCGTGCGCCACGCCCCCGACGGGCTGTTCGGGCTGCCCGGCTGCCTCGCGCCGATGCTCAAGGCCCTGCTGGAGGCGAAGGAGCGTCCCGCCGAGGTCCAGCTGGCCCGGGCGCGGATGCTGGAGCGGACCGTACGGCTGCTGCACTCCTGCCGGGCCATGGCCGAGACGGACGAGGACGGCGGGGACGGCGGGGTCGGCGGGGTCGGCGGTCCCGAGAGGACGGACGGCCTGCCGCGCGCCCTGCGCTTCCCCGACCGGCGCGCGGCCGCCACCTGGCTGGACACCCGGCTGCCCGCGCTCGCCGCCGCAGCGTCCCTGGCGGTCGCCGACGGAGAGCTGGACACGCTGGCCCGCCGGCTGGTGGCGGCCCTGGTGCGGGCGCTCGCCGGGCACCGGGGCACCGCCGGGGCCGCCCCCGAGCTCTACGGCCTGCACCGGCTGGTCCTGGACGTGGCCGAGCGCCGGAACCTGCACCGGGAGCAGGCCGCCGCGCTGCTGAACCTGGCCGACCTCGACGCTGAGACCGGCCGGACCCAGGAGGCCCTGGAGCGCTACCGGGCCGCGCTGGACGCCGGCCGGGCGGCGAACGACCCGTACGCGACCGGCCGCGCGATGGAATCCGTAGGGGGTGCCTACCTGGAGCTGACGGACTGGCACCGGGCCTCCGACTGGTTCGGCCGGGCGCTGTCGCAGGCCCTCGCCCGGGGGGAGCGCGAGGACGAGGCGCGGCTGTACGGACGGCTGGGCAACGTGCACACGTACGCGGGCCGGTACGGGGACGCCCTGCGCAGCTGGCGCGCGGCCGCCGCGGGCTACCGCAGGCTCGCCGATGTGCCGGGGCAGGCAAAGGCGTTGAGCGAGATGGCGCGGGTCCAGGAGTACGCCGGGCGGCCCGAGGAATCGCTGCACACCTGCCGGGAGGCGGTGGAGCTGGCACGCAAGGCGGGAGACCAGCGGCTTCAGGCCGCCCTGCAGGTCCGGTTGGCCGACACGCTGGACAGGCTGGGCGACCCCGCTGCTGCCAGGCTGCACCGGTCCGCCGCCGACAGATTGCTGGGAGATGACCCCGCAGCCTGCGAAATCCGCAGTACTTCCGACTGAGATTATTCGTTTGCAAGGCTAGACAGCGACTCATCCTTCATTAGACTGGCTTCACCACGTCATCTCGTGGTGCATCCCGTTGCGCGTTCTTGTGGGCGGGTATGTATAGAAGTGCCCGGAAAAATCCCCTGAGCCAAGGACCGTGATCGACGATGAAGGTCGGCATCCCCCGCGAGGTCAAGAACAACGAGTTCCGGGTCGCCATCACGCCCGCCGGCGTGCATGAGCTGGCCCGCAACGGCCACCAGGTCTTCATCGAGCAGAACGCCGGTGTCGGCTCCTCGATCACGGACGCGGAGTACGTGGCGGCCGGCGCCGAGATCCTCGGCACCGCCGACGAGGTCTGGGCCACCGCCGACCTGCTGCTCAAGGTCAAGGAGCCCATCGCGGAGGAGTACCACCGCCTCCGCAAGGACCAGACCCTCTTCACCTACCTGCACCTGGCGGCCTCCCGCGCGTGCACGGACGCGCTGCTGGAGTCCGGCACCACCGCCATCGCGTACGAGACGGTCGAGCTCGCGAACCGCGCGCTCCCGCTGCTCGCCCCGATGTCCGAGGTCGCGGGCCGGCTGGCCCCGCAGGTCGGCGCCTACCACCTGATGCGCTCGGCCGGCGGCCGCGGCGTGCTCCCGGGCGGCGTCCCCGGCACCTCGGCGGGCGAGGCTGTGGTCATCGGCGGCGGTGTCTCGGGCTGGAACGCCGCGCAGATCGCCATCGGCATGGGCTTCCACGTGACCCTGCTCGACCGCGACATCAACAAGCTCCGCGAGGCCGACAAGATCTTCGGCACGAAGATCCAGACGATCGTCTCCAACGCCTTCGAGCTGGAGAAGGCGGTCCTCGCGGCCGACCTCGTCATCGGCGCGGTGCTGATCCCGGGTGCGAAGGCCCCGAAGCTGGTCACCAACGAGCTCGTCTCCCGGATGAAGCCCGGAAGTGTCCTTGTCGACATCGCGATCGACCAGGGCGGCTGCTTCGAGGACTCCCGTCCGACCACCCACGCCGAGCCGACCTTCCAGGTCCACGACTCGGTCTTCTACTGCGTCGCGAACATGCCCGGCGCCGTCCCGAACACCTCCACCTACGCGCTGACGAACGCCACGCTGCCCTACATCGTGCAGCTCGCGAACCTCGGCTGGGTCGAGGCGCTGCGTCGTGATCCCGCGCTCGCGCTGGGCCTCAACACCCATGACGGCCAGGTGGTTTACGGTCCGGTCGCCGAGGCCCACGGCCTGGAGACGCTGGAGCTGAACACGCTCCTCGGCTGAACCGTCAACGACTGACGTCAATCTCACGTATCCGGCCGGACCTTGCCCCCGAGGTCCGGCCGGAGGCGTTTGCCGGCGCCCCCCGGACCCCGCTCAACTCGCCTCGAACGTAACCCTTTAACCCTTTCGCACACCCGCGAAACTTCGTGGCGACAGCTCGTGCGCCCTTGACAGAGCGGTGTTCGGTTGCCGACACATCGTGCCGGGTCCGGCGGATTGTGTTGCCGCTGAGTGGTGACACGCCATAGAGTCGCCAACCGTCGGCATGGTGCCACGCTGACCTATCGATAAGTGTCCTGGTCGCGTCCGAGGAGGTAAGACGACTTGTGAATGAGTCGACATTTGCTCCTGGAGGTGGTCGCGCAGGGACGCCTGAGCCGGGCCAGGGCCCAGCCGGGCTCGAAGCCGTCGGCTCCGTCGCAGTACGCACCTTCGCAAACCACCAGCACGTGACGACGCCCCGAAACAGCATGGACGGCCTAGACGTGAACTCCAGGGCCGGCGACCCGAGCGGCGACAAGCCCGTGGGTTTCGCCGACTACGACAAGGTGCCCGAGGGGCACTTCTACGACCCCGACGCGGAGTACGAACCGGACCCCGAGTACGCGGCCACCCTCGCCCCCGACGCTGCCCGCCAGCGCCGTGAGCGGATCGGCCCGACCGGACGCCCGCTCCCGTACTTCCCCATCCCGGGTCCGCTGACCGACCACGGTCCGGCGAAGATCATCGCGATGTGCAACCAGAAGGGAGGCGTGGGAAAGACCACGTCGACCATCAACCTGGGTGCCGCGCTCGCCGAGTACGGGCGCCGCGTGCTGCTCGTCGACTTCGACCCGCAGGGCGCGCTGTCCGTGGGCCTCGGCGTGAACCCGATGGAACTCGACCTGACGGTCTACAACCTGCTCATGGAGCGGGGCATGTCGGCCGACGAGGTGCTGCTCAAGACCGCGGTCCCCAACATGGACCTGCTGCCGAGCAACATCGACCTGTCCGCCGCCGAAGTGCAGCTGGTCAGCGAGGTCGCGCGCGAGTCCACCCTGCAGCGGGCCCTCAAGCCCCTGATGGCGGACTACGACTACATCGTGATCGACTGTCAGCCCTCGCTCGGTCTGCTGACCGTGAACGCCCTGACGGCGGCTCACAAGGTCATCGTCCCGCTGGAGTGCGAGTTCTTCGCGCTGCGCGGCGTGGCCCTGCTGACCGAGACCATCGAGAAGGTGCAGGAGCGGCTCAACCCCGAGCTGGAGCTCGACGGCATCCTCGCCACGATGTACGACTCCCGTACGGTGCACAGCCGCGAGGTGCTGGCGCGCGTCGTCGAGGCCTTCGACGACCACGTCTACCACACGGTCATCGGCCGCACGGTGCGCTTCCCGGAGACCACGGTCGCCGGTGAGCCGATCACCACGTACGCCTCCAACTCCGTCGGCGCCGCCGCCTACCGCCAGCTGGCCAGGGAGGTGCTCGCCCGGTGTCACGCCGAGTGAGTCTGCCCGGAGCCGACGAGCTGTTCCGCACGACCGGGGGGATGGCCCTCCAGTCCTCCTCGCCCCGGCGCGGGGCCGAGGAGGCGCCCGGCGCGGAGCACTCCGCCGCTCCGGCGCGGAGCACGGCGGGGGAAAGCCGAGGCCGGGAGGCCGAGGCCGGTACGGACCCCGTGGTGGGACCCCCGCGCCGACCGCAGGAAGGTTCTGTCGGCGCGGTCGGCGGGGTCGCGCCCCCGGCGGGCGCGACCCGGCGGGCCAAGGGCCAGGGCCGGGGCGCGAACCGGCGCCCCAGCGGGCGCGAGCGGCACGACGAGAAGATCACGGTCTACGTCTCCGCCGAGGAGCTCATGGACCTGGAGCACGCGCGGCTGGTGCTGCGCGGGGAGCACGGCCTGGCGGTCGACCGGGGCCGCATCGTCCGCGAGGCGGTGGCCGTCGTCCTCGCCGACCTGGAATCCCGCGGGGACGCGAGCATCCTCGTACGGCGCCTGCGCGGCCGCTGACCGCGGCGCCCGCGCAACTCCGGCACCGCAGCCGGTGGCCCAGGGCCGCCGACCCGGCGCATGCCACGGGCCGCCGACCGCGGCGCCCCGGGCCCTCCGGAGCCGGCCTGACGGGGCCGGGCCGCCGGTCCGGGACGATCCGCCGCGGAACGCTTAGGCTGCCCGTGGCCGCGCGCCACCGCGCCGCCCCGGCCCCGCGCACCACCTGGACCCCCCTTGCCCCTCCCCGCCGAACCCGGCCGACCGACCCGGCGACACCTGGGGCGGGGCCCCGCCGCGCCCGCGGACGGCCCCGGAACTCCTGGACAGCCCGCTCAGCGGCGGGAGCGGCCCGAGGGCGGCCCCGGGGCCGCCCCGGCTCCCGCGCCCGCCGTGGGGCCCGTACAAGCCCGGGATGAGACCCCCGGCCGTCCCGGCGACCCGCGGGACGAGCCGGCCGCCGATACGGGCCGTGCTCGGGCCGGTACGAGCGCCGAGGTGCCGGCCGCCGTCCGCGGCGGCGGGCCCGGGGAGCCCGGCGACGGACGGTTCACGCTGCGGCTGGCCAACTTCGAAGGGCCCTTCGACCTGTTGCTCCAGCTGATCTCGCGGCACAAGCTCGACGTCACCGAAGTCGCCCTGTCGCAGGTCACGGACGAGTTCATGACCCACATCCGGGCCATGGGGCCCGAGTGGGACCTCGACCAGACCACCGAGTTCCTCGTCGTGGCCGCCACCCTCCTCGACCTCAAGGCCGCCCGGCTGCTGCCGGCCGCCGAGGTCGAGGACGAGGCGGACCTGGCCCTGCTGGAGGCGCGGGACCTGCTCTTCGCGCGCCTGCTGCAGTACCGGGCGTACAAACGCATCGCGGAGATCTTCGAGGAGCGGGCGGAGGCGGAGGGCCGTCGCCACCCCCGTACCGTCGGGCTGGAGCCCCACCTCGCCGACCTGCTGCCCGAGGTGGTCATCAGCATCGGGGCCGAGGGGTTCGCGCGCCTGGCCGTCAAGGCCATGCAGCCCAGGGCGAAGCCCCAGGTCTACGTGGACCACATCCACGCCCCCCTCGTCAGCGTGCGCGAGCAGGCCGGGCTCGTCGTGCGGATGCTCAAGGCGCGGGGCGAGGCCACCTTCCAGGAGCTCGCCGAGGACGCCGAGGACACCCTCACCGTCGTCGCGCGGTTCCTGGCCCTGCTGGAGCTCTACCGCGAGAAGGCGGTGGTCCTCGACCAGGAGGAGGCGCTGCGGACGCTCACGGTGCGCTGGAGCGGCGGGGACGGCGACGGGATGCCGACGGTGACCGACGAGTTCGACCGGATCGTGGAGGCCGAGGAATGAGCAGCGACGCGAGCGCGGTGGCCGCGCTGGACCTGAAACCGGCCCTGGAGGCCGTCCTGATGGTCGTGGACGAGCCCGCGACCGAGGCCCACCTGGCCAAGGTGCTGGAGCGCACCCCGCGCCAGGTCGCGGACGCGCTGCGGGAGCTGGCGGAGGAGTACGAGGCCGCGGGCAGGGGCTTCGAGCTGCGGCTGGTCGCCGGCGGGTGGCGGTTCTACTCCCGGGCGCGGTACGCGCCGGCCGTCGAGGGCTTCGTCCTGGACGGCCAGCAGGCCCGGCTCACCCAGGCGGCCCTGGAGACGATGGCGGTCGTCGCGTACCGCCAGCCGGTGAGCCGGTCGCGGGTCTCGGCGGTCCGCGGAGTCAACTGCGACGGGGTCATGCGGACCCTCCTCCAGCGGGGTCTGGTGGAGGAGGCGGGGACGGAACCCGAAACAGGTGCGATCCTGTACAGGACGACGAACTACTTTCTGGAGCGGATGGGCCTGCGCGGCCTGGACGAGCTTCCGGAGCTCGCGCCCTTCCTCCCCGAGGCGGACGCGATCGAAGCCGAGACGCAAGAAGGTGTGCCGTCGTTCGATCCGGACGCACCGGACACCGAGCAAGACGACGACAAGACGACGGAACTTTGATGCGAAGCAGCGGCAACGGCAACGGTGGCAACAGGAACAG